>JANNSS010000058.1:0-8160 GCA_031402955.1 Saprospiraceae bacterium | reverse complement strand
TCAGATCACTTCTACAAGTAAAATGGAGACCCTTAAACTGATCATACAGTAATCTTTAAAGATCGGTCAGGCGGAATTTCATTTCTTGTCACATCGCCACCAGTACATTTCACCGGATACTTTATATTTCCTGAAATTATTTTTTTCCAGCGTGCGGTGTGAAGCAATATTAGTACTATTTGTCTCGGCAATAATAGCTTCAACTCCGGGCTGCGCGAATGCCCATTGCATCAATACTCGGATGGCTTCCGTCATATACCCTTTTCCTGCAAAGGGTGGATAAATGCCATAACCGATTTCAATCTCCCCTTTTGCATTTGGTTCTCCTTTAAAGCAAAGATCGCCAACCATCTGGTTGGAAGCTTTATCGATTACATTCCATAAGGTGCTGTATAAATAATTGGTACCTGGATCAGCAACAGCTATCAGGATGGTTTCATGAAATGCTTCTATCAGTTCAGGTGAAATCGTACGTTCCCCTATTGAGAGATTTAATTCACTTTCTAATTTATTCTCACCTTGCAGATAGGTGATGAGGTTTTCATATGTCAGCGGGAAGAGGAGAATCCGCTCTGATTCAAGTTGCATATCGATGGAAGATATAAAAAAATATATAACTGGTAAGCATTCTTAAATTGCCTTGCCATAGAGATCCCTGAGCTTGCCTAAGGGGATCAGTGCTCCTATGCTAAATGGTCCCTGAACTTGTCGAATAGAATAACATGTTCCAGGTTTTTCAGATGATATATTACGATGGGCCCTGAGCTTGTCGAAGGGGATACCATGTTGCAGGTTTTTCAGATAATATATTAAGATGGTCCCTGAGCTTGTCGAAGGGATGAAAAAAGCGCACTCTTCCCGCCGCCCACTTCGCGCAGCGAAGTGGCGGCGAAGGTGGGGTCTTCCCTTTTTACCCTTCGACAAGTTCAGGGACCATTTCAGAAGAGCTCATTTTGTTTTTACCCATCTACAAGCTCAGGGACCTATCCAGATGAGCACATTTATTTTCCTTGGACAAGTTCAGGGACCTATCCAGATGAGCGTATTTCTTCCCTTCGACAAGCTCAGGGACTAACAAAAACTATCCCTGCATTCTTCCCCTGATAATGGCTCCCCAATAGAGCCTCGGGAGTACTTGGCGTTTGAGCTGGTACATACTCCATCGTTCCTTACTCTGATCAAATGGGAATGTTTCCATCGGGTTGTTATTGTAATCGAATTCGGCAAGCATGAGTTTTCCGTAGGCGGTCACAATAGGGCAGGAGGAATATCCGGTGTATATTTTCTGCAAGGGTTTATGATCCATCAAGGAAAGCAAGTTAGCCACCATGGTTGGTGTTTGCTTGCGGATGGCGGCTCCTGTTTTTGAAGTAGGAAGGCTGGAAGCGTCACCCAGTGAAAATACATTTGGATACCGCACATGCTGCAAGGTGCCCTTGTCGACATTCACCCATCCTGCTGCATTTGCTAAAGGACTATTTTTAATAAAGTCAGGGGGACCCTGTGGTGGGGTTATATGTAATACATCAAAGTCAACCCAGGTTTCTACACCTTTATTATGTTCGCCCAGGCCAATGAATTTTGCCTTATGATTAGGGCCATCTACTTCTACCAGGTCCTGGAAGAAATTCGTTTTGATGTTATATCGGGCGATGACTTTCAGCAGTGTCTTTTCATATTTAGGCACACCGAATATCTTAGTTCCTCCACTCCAGAATTGGACATTTGATTTTTCCAGTAGGCCATGCTTGCGTAGATAATCAGCAGCGAGATACATGATTTTCTGTGGGGCCCCTCCGCATTTTACAGGTGTATGAGGGCTATGGAACAGGATGTTACCGCCTTTAAAATTCTTAAGGATTTCAAAGGTATAGGGCGCGTATTTATAACTGTAATTAGAAGTAACTCCATTTTTGCCGAGCGTTTCAGGAAGTCCTTTAATAGCACTCCAGTTGAGTTGTATACCCGGGCACACGACCAGGTAATCGTAAGTATAGGTATTTCCTTCCTTTGTGGCCACACTATTTTTTTCCGGGTTGAAGGTCTGGGCATATTCCTGCAGCCAGGTAGCTCCCTTCGGTATATAATCCTTCTCTTCGCGTTCTGTGTCCTTGATGTCATACACACCACCAGCTACGAGCGTCCATGCCGGCTGGTAGTAATGTTTGGAACTCGGTTCGACGATGCCAACTTTAAGATTGGGTTTTTGAAGGAGAAGATGGGCAGATGCGGATAGACCGGCATTTCCACCACCTATAAACAGGACTTCAAAGTGCGTATTCATTTTGTTTGGAATTGGTCAACATATAGTTGACACTGCTGCTTGAATCAGATTCACTGTTAGGACTTATACCTTTGTAGTTAGCATATCAGGATTCTGTACAGCTAAGGTAGGGGTGATGAACCTTGCATATGGTAACTATTGTTACACTTTGAAATGATCTACATCATTCATTCTGGTAAAGAGGCTTTATCATGAACAATTTGGCAGATTGCCTATGGCTTTAAAAAATTTAAGCCATAGGCAATCTGCCAAAAATTTAATTAAAGGTATAACTGACACTAAATTGTAACCTGTTTGCGGTTCCTTGGTCTCCACTGAAATCCTCTCGTAAGCCGTATAGGTATTCAACCCCCACAAAGGCGTTTTTTGTAAAATGATACAGCAGGTTAGCCGCTGCGTAGGATGCTTGAGAAAGATCCGATAGTGCCTGGCCATTGGTATCTTCAACACCGCCATGATTTAAGAGCACAAGCGAAGTCCACTTTTCACTCCATTGATGTTGATATCCCAGTGTTAAGCCATAATCGGACGTGGCCTGCAGATTGTCGCTCGCATCCGGAGTGGCTGAAAGCCCTCCCCGATATCTGCCGATTCCGGGGCCATAGACGACCTGGTATATCAATTTGTCTGCGGTGAATAGGTTCAATTGGCCGGATAGATTACCTCCAAACAATGAGATATTATCTGTTCCACCAGCGGTATAACGATACCTGAGTTGAGCTGCAAAGGCAGAAAGCTGGATATGTCCCCATTTTTTAGTGACCCGGAATCGCGCAGTCAGATCGGGAAGTGGACTCTCGAATTTACCCGGTGCTGAGGGGGCCTGTGCATTTGTGCTTGGTTCTTCAATTGCAACAGCCATATAACTGCTGGTGGAAAATGAATGCTTCCATCGCAACATTGCATGTCTGACGAAGGCATAAGCTGCGGGTTTTTCAAAGTCAAGTGTGGCTGGAATGATAGACTCATCCATAAAGTTTGACCACCATTGGCCTGCCAGCCATGTATCATTGATCTCAACAAAGGCATGTCTTAGCCGGAAGGCTCCGCTGGTGCCATAAAAGTCACCTTCTACATAGGTCCTGATTTCGCTATTCTTGAAAGGTGTCCGCACATCCATAAAGAGCCTTGTTTCCTTCGCATGTAAGTGTGTGCTTTCACCTTCAGATCCGTCTGTGGGAATCTTTGACACATCAAAAAAATCCGGAGAATTGATAGGATTAAAATCATGGATGATGTCAAGCTTGACGTAGCCGCCGATCTTGAAGCGAGACGATGTCTTTGGAATCTGCCACCATCCCGGTGGAGGATCAGCTGTTGGATCACTGGATTGCTGTCCTGATATCGGAGCACTAAGGAGTAGGGCCAATGCAAGGCAAAGGCTTTTTAATTTCATATTCATTTTCGTTTCCTTTTATTGGATTATTTGCCTTTTACATCATCCATATTGATGACCCGGTCATTCAACTCCTGCGTCGGCCTGTTATTTGGACCTATGCGTGAAGAAAAGGCATTGATTTGCTCTTTGGTCAGTGTGATCATATCTCTCAACACGAGCCATTGAACATTTTCACTGCAGGGTGGAGTCGTCAGCGAACCTGTATAGTGATAGGCAAAATTGTCAGAAGGCATGAAGACGTCTAGTTCAAAGGATGTATCGGTGATGTGTTTACTTTCCCCTTTTGCATTAGGCAGGTTGGCAATGATCTTTTCAAAATTTGGATTGGCTACCTTTCCTTCTTTAAAGAATACACCAAGGACGGCCAGGCTTCCATCTTCGCTCTGATGAACCATGTGCATTTCCATTGGCTGGTTTTTGCCATCGAGCGTATGCTCACTGGGTGTGTGAAAGTGAAACTGTTTGAGGGAATAAGCCTTACCATTATAAGTGAGCTTACTGCCTTCATCAACAGTCACCTGGATAGTATGACCATTGTCAATGATATCTTCCATATGCTCGGTGTGTGCGATGTGGAATGATGTTGAGCTATAATCGAGACTCCAGTTTGAACCTCCTTTGACATCTGTCTTGACAATATTCACAGGAGATTGATGTTTGCCTTCTGCACACATCGCATAAGACGGACTCAATGTGGACCATGTGGAAGGTCCAACATCACCTCCATAACCCCAATGAACAGGTCGGGCAGATTGAGGAGCAGAAGGAGGAGGTATGGAATCTTTAACCGTGGCTTGTTCGTTCGTCGTTACGGGTTTCTGGCCGCAAGATATAAGTAACATCATTGATACACCGGTGAGGGTGATGCGAAAAGTTAAAATAGTGAGGTTCATTCTTAGTGATTTTCGTTTTGATATAAGATAATGGATGTTTTTAATTAATGGCTTTGTTGATCTCCTGCTAATGGAGTATTCCATTGTTCTTTGGGCACCACTTTGGGGGTGGCAGGATCACCTTCATAAGCAGGTGTCATGATCTGGATGTTATTTTCATTGAAGAGGTCCAGGATGTTTTGATGAAGGGCGGTATAGTAAAGAAACATCTTATTTACATCATTGCAGTAAGCATTGATCTCGTAGACAACAGCGAAATCGCCCAATTCCTTTTGGAGTACAAATGGAGGCGGGTCCTTTAATAATCCTTCAGTCCTGTCTGCTGCCAGTTTCAACATCGCTTCTACCTGGCGCCAGGGTGTTTCGTAGCCAATGCCTACGGTCGTATGCAGAATTACGCCCGTGGCTTTTGCTTTTGCACTGTAATTGATCAGACTACTACTCAGCATGATTGAATTTGGAATAACGATCTCTTCATTTTTTACTGATCGCAGTCTGGTGACCATCAGGCTCTGCTCTTCCACAAAGCCGTTCATATCGTTGACCTGGATCCGGTCCCCTTTTTTAAAAGCTCTTCGGTAGGTCATAGAATAGCCCGCGACTACATTAGAAATAAAGGACGATGATCCAAGTGAGAACAATACCCCAAGGAACACGGATATTCCTTGAAAGGCTCCACTGCTGGAACCCGGGATATAGGGAAATGCTACCACAATGGCAAAGACGATCATGAAGAACTTGACAATCTTAAAGGTAGGCATGGCCCATTCTGGGTCAAAATTCTGGATGACAATCCCACCGGTATCAATGCTGTTGAAAAATAGCTTTATTAACCGGACAAAATATTGGGTGATCACGTAGATGATGATCAGGAAGATCAGGCTGGGTAAGTAATTGATGAAGCCCTGGCCTATACTTTTTAAAGGGTCCAGGATTAAATCCAGCAGATAGATAGACACCGCTTTAGTCCAGGGAAAAAGGCCAAGAATATAATCAACAAAACCTAAGGTGATGATGAGCAGGATGAGCACTCTGACGGTTTGATATAGAACGTGGAGTATTTTATTCAGTTGATTGGCCTGGATAAGCTTGTAGGACACATTCTCCAATCTGTCAATTCTGATTTTCACGCGTCTTTTAAAAAAATCACTCAATTTCCGGAATAGCCAGGTGAAAGCAACAAGGCATATGATTAGTAATGCAAGGGCAATAAGTGCTTTCAATGCATTAGACTTGATCACATCAGGGGAGCGTTCGTATCTGTATAGCTTGATGATTCCCTTGATTTTCTCTACCACTATTTCCGCGAGTATGGAAGGAGTGATTCCTTCAGCCTCTGCATCTGCTGAATAGATATTCATGACAAACTCATTTCCCGCGTATACTTTCAGACGGCCATTCTCCTCAATGGCTTTTACGGAATCCGCAGGGGTAGCGAAATTAGCGGCTGCCCGTTGGATTCTTTGTGAGATAGTCTTGGCCCTGGTCTCGGCGGGAAAGGAAGATACCCCCCGGACGTAGAATAGTATGGAACCATCTACCCGCACAGGTGCCAGTTGCTGGCGATCTTTACTCAGGGAGGGATCTACATCATTTGCAGCCTGCCCGAAAGAAAAGGAAGGAATCAGTAAAACAGCAAAAAATAATTTTCTCAGGCTTGAAATTAGCTTTATAGAACTTTCCATTAAATATGATGATTTTCGACCCATATCAGAAATGCTGCTTGGTAGATTAAAGGTAATATGTAAATGAATAGGGTTTCTATATTAGAATTTTAGTCTTTTAGATCATGTTTATCAGGTTCTTGAAGTATGGATATCAGATTGAAATTGGAAGATCATTGTGTATCATCCATTGAGATGATCTTGGTCATTATTCAAGGAATCAACTGTCCATAATTTTATATTGAAAATGGATTATTATCTTTAAATTGCTGCGTTTAGTCCTGATATTGGGTTAATGATTTTTAGGTACTGCGATTCTTTTATTTACTAGCTCTGTTTAGGATTTTGCGCCAAAAGGAATAGGAGTTTGGAATTAAAACCAAGTAACCAATAACTGCGGAATTTATATAACAAATTGATAATCAACTAAAATCTTTTCATATGAAATTCTCTCCCTTTTACATTTCACTACTTTTTCTTGCTGTTTCAAGAGTCGGTTTTGCTCAGGAAGCAGGAGAAACCAAAGCTTTTGAGCTTTATGGTCATATTATGACTGATGTCGGATACAATTTAGGTCAGACCCATCCTGATTGGTTTGATGTATCAAGGCCAACCAAACTACCAGCTTTTGAGAACCAATTCGGCACTGATGGCAATGTATATTTTGGTGTGCGCCAAACCCGATTTGGGGCTAAGGCCTGGTTTCCGACATCTATGGGGGAATTGAAAACCCAGTTTGAGTTTGAACTTTTCGGTACAGGTGTGGATGCAGGACAGACTACTTTCAGATTGCGTCATGCCTATGCAGAATTGGGCAAATTTGGTGTTGGGCAGACCTGGAGTCCATTTATGGATATCGATGTATTCCCAAATACGCTTGAATATTGGGGACCTTCAGGAATGGTTTTCTTCAGGAATATTCAAATCCGCTATATGCCAATCCAAGGCGATTCTCGTCTGACTATTGCGTTGGAACGTCCAGGTGCAAGTGCGGATCAGGGTATATATGTGGGTCGCCCGGAACTTGCTAATGTGAACAGCAAATTTTCATTACCGGACCTTTCTGCTGAGTACAGATATGCAGGAGGTTTTGGTTATGTGGAGGTAGCAGGTATGCTGAGATCCATTGCCTGGGAAGACCAGAATAATGACCCAGTCGTTGATTTAAGTGACAACGTATTAGGCTGGGGTCTTAATCTGAGTTCAAATATCAACTTTACGAAATCGCTTGTTGGAAGGTTCCAGTATGTCTTTGGGGAAGGAATTGAAAATTATATGAATGACGCTACCAATGATATAGGCATTGAAAACAATTTTTCAGATCCCAAGCAGCCTGTGCTGGGTGTTGCATTGCCTATGAGTGGTATTGTAGCCTTTTTGGATATGAAATGGAGTGACAAATGGACAAGTTCTGTAGGATATTCAAGTATTGATATCAACAATACCGAAACTGCAAATCCATCCACCTTTAAGAAAGGTCAATACATTGTTGGAAACCTGTTATATAATCCGGCTCCAAATGCAATGATGGGTGTTGAACTGCAGTATACCACACGGGAGAATGAATCAGATGGCTGGGATACGGATATGATGAAGATTCAGTTTTCCTTCAAGTATAAATTCTCACAGGCTTTCTACAGATCGGCCCAGATGTAATTCACAGAATCCAAATAATTCTTCATTCATTAAAATGATAATCATATGAAAATTAATCTCTTTTTATCCGTTTTGATCCTTTCCTCTGCCTTGTTAATGTCCTGTGCTACTGCCCAAGTAGCCACAAACCTGACACCTGATAAGATCAATGCCGCTTTGGATGAGGCCTATACCAAATTCAAAGACGTAAAAGAAGGAAAGAATGCCGATTACATAAAGGAACTAGCTAATGTAGATTCAAAGATTTTTGGTATTGCATTGGTA
>JANNSS010000057.1:0-11668 GCA_031402955.1 Saprospiraceae bacterium | reverse complement strand
CAAAAGACATCGCGAATCCCAATAAAAAAAACAAACCAAATCCACCGATCATCAGGATGGTCAGGAGCATGAGGAGAATAGCGAGGGTTTTGATTTTGTGAGTTGTGAATTGTGAGTAAATAAGTGAAGCAAGTTAAATATTTACTCACAACTCACAATTCACAACTCACATTATTTTGCTCACGTCTCACGTCTCCCGTCTCCCGTCTCCCGCCTCACGATTCACGTCTTTTATCCCAACTTGGGCATATGCTCCAACCTGAGTATATTAGCCAATCATCAATCTCCTGTATGGAATACAAACTACCACTGGACGTCTTCTATCACTGGGAAAAGACGAAGCCGGATACCATCTACTTGAGCCAACCTGTCAATGGTAAGGCTCATACCTGGACCTGGAAACAGACAGGTGAAGAAGCGAGGAAAATGGCTGCTTACCTCAATTCAATTGACCTTCCTCCGAGGAGTAACATCGCACTGATTTCGAAAAACTGTGCGCACTGGATCATCTGCGACCTGGCGATCATGATGGCAGGACATATATCTGTCCCGCTGTACCCCAATCTGACCGCTGCCAGTATACAGAAAGTACTGGAGCACAGTGAAACGCCTGTATTATTTGTCGGTAAGCTCGACAATTGGAGTGCCATGGAACCGGGTGTTCCCTCAAATGTCAGGTGTATTTCATTTCCTTTTTATCCACATCAAAAATACGAGCAATGGTATGACGTGATACAAGATCAACAACCTGTCCCCAACACACAACGGAAAGGAGATGAGTTGATGACCATCATCTATACGTCTGGCACGACGGGAATGCCTAAGGGCGTGATGCATACTTTTGATTCAGCCGCTTTTGCCATCACAGAAGGAGTTGCTTTTTTCAATTTGTCAGAACAAGAGCGATTTTTTTCATATCTCCCATTGGCACATGTAGGCGAACGTCTGGTCGTTGAACTTGGAAGCTTGTATTCCGGTGGCACGGTATTTTATGCAGAGAGCATTGATTCCTTCTCCAAGAATATCCAGGAGGCACAACCAACAGCCTTTTTAGGTGTGCACCGGATCTGGAAAAAATTTCAGGAAGGTATTCTCGCTAAAGTCCCACAAAAAAAACTTGATCTGCTCCTGATGATTCCAATCGTCTCAGGCCTGGTTAAAAAGAAAATCAAAAAGGGCCTTGGATTTACGCATGCACGTATTGTCATCACTGCGGCAACTCCGACACCTGCCGAATTGATCCACTGGTATAAGAAGATTGGTATCACCATCATCGAAGGATATTCCATGACAGAAAACTTTGGCTACTCGCATGCAAACCCTGCTAATCGTATTAAAATCGCGACGGTAGGTGTCACCTTGCCGAATAGTGAGACCATACTCGGCGAGCATAATGAAGTGCTCGTACGAAACCGGGCCGCCATGATTGGATATTTTAAAGAGCCAATGATGACGAAGGAGATGTTTACGTTAGATGGATTTATGCACACAGGAGATGAAGGGCACATCGATGCAGAAGGATATCTGACCATCACCGGCCGGACGAAAGATATTTTTAAAACCAGCAAAGGAAAATACGTTGTCCCTTCGCCGATTGAAATGAAGATCTGCTCGAATGCTGCGCTGGAGTTTTGTTGTGTGGTGGGTACAGGTCTCGCTCAGCCTATCGCGTTAGTCACCCTTTCGGAAAATGGGAAACAACTTCCTCCTGAAATTGTAAAATCACAACTTGAGAAAGAAATGGCCATGATCAATGGTACACTGGATGCGCATGAGCAATTGGAGAGGATAGTTGTGATTGGAGATGCATGGACTGTTGAAAATGGAATGCTGACCCCGACCTTTAAATTGATACGCAACAAAATTGAAAGGGAATACAAGGATCAGTTTGAAGCCTGGTATGCTGATGCGCATCCGATTGTGTATTCGAAAACATGAAGAAACGTAAAAAGTCATCCAGCAGACTTTCGCGATTTTGGAAGGTACTTGGTCCGGGATTGGTCACCGGGGCCAGTGACGATGATCCTTCCGGGATAGTGACCTATTCACAGGCAGGAGCAGCCTTTGGCCTGGCGACCCTTTGGACTACATTGATTACGTTTCCGCTGATGGCCTCCATCCAGGAGATGTGTGCGAGGATAGGCCTCGTCACCTCACAAGGTTTGACGGGTGCGATCAAGAAGCATTACGCCAGACCACTGCTGTATCTGATGTTGTTATTTAGTTTTCCGGCGATCGTGATGAATATTGGTGCCGACATCGCAGGGATGGGCGCGGTGGGGAATCTCTTGTTTCCTGCACTGCCTGCGATCTATTTCAGTGTGATCTTCACGATTGTCTTGCTGATCCTGATGATTTATCTTCCATATCAGCGCATTGCGAAAATCCTGAAGTACCTGTGTGTAGTCCTGCTCGTCTACTTTATCGTACCGTTTTTATCCAAGCAGGATTTGATGGCGATCCTCAAGGGGCATTTATTCCGACGATTCATTTTTCCAGGGACTTTGTGGCCATCCTGGTGGCCATCCTGTATGGGCTGACCGCACCGGTATTGATAGCCATCAGCCTGCATATCTCCAACAATAAGAAGATCATGGGGAAATTTACGAATGGCTGGATTTCAAATGTGCTGGGGTTTGCGGCTTTGGTGTTGATGAGTGTGGCAGCGGGGGTGCTGGTGTATCTGGAGATTGCTGGATAATTTGATTTATATTTGGAAATATCAAAAGAGTAATATATTTTAGCTCTCGATAATAGTAAAAGGACATTACCTCTGGAGAGATAGGTGAATAAGATTAAGTACAAGATTGTAATATTGACATTGAGTTTAGGCTCCTCTATGGAGTGCTTGATAATTTTAGAAGGGAACAAAGAAATTAACATTTTTTAATCAATCCAAAAACCAGGGTTTTAGTAATTACGGTTTTATGATGATGGTGTCTTCGTCCTTATAGTCTATAGGGTCGATCACATGACAGATATGCATCAGGATAATCTTAATGGCAGATCAGGCCTGCTCTATCGACACGTATATCAGTCATGCATCATCTTTGAATTTGATACTATCCAGTGATAATTACTTGACTAAAATCAAAAACAATTTAGCATGTTAAACTCTCCCATTTTAGATGTAACGATTGGACTCGTATTTGTTTTCCTGCTTTATAGCCTCCTGGTCACGTCCGTTAATGAAGCGATTGCCTCCACCTTTGCATTGCGTGCGAGGATGCTGAAAAATGCCATCACTGAACGTATGCTTTCAGATGTTTCAACAGCCGGCAGGTGGTCGAGTATCTGGAAAGGCTTTGTATCGCTGTGGATGGAGGTAGCCAAGATAATTTTCGGTTCATGGGGTAAGGAGAAAGTCGAAAAGAAGCTAGGGGATAAATTTTACGATCATCCCCTGATTAGAAATTATAGCTCCAGCAGGGTGTATCCCACACCCTCCTATATACCTAAAAGCGATTTTTCAAACGTCCTGGTGGATGTGTTGAAAGAGGAATTTGAAATCCGGAAAAGCGAAATTGTCGCTTACAAAATGGATATTAGGACTACAGATGATACAGAGAAAAATATTTTACAACACCTCGAGTATAGCCCGGATATCGTCAAAATAAAAGAAGTGATTGATTATTATGGACGATCTTTTGCAGAACCTACCTTAGCTGAAACTGTAAAGAATCCCATCCTGGATAGGGCGGCATGGGAAGTAATCGGGATGCATTTAAATAATAGTCATTACGACATTGATAAGTTCGTTGCAAAATTAGAAAAGTGGTTTGATGATACGATGGACAGAGTCAGTGGCTGGTATAAGCGCCAGACACAATTCATTTTGTTTTGTCTTGGCCTCGTCATCGCCATCATGTTCAATGTTGATTCAATTGGACTCGCCAACAAACTCTCTACCAATACCGATTTAAGAAAGTTGGTGGTCGAAGAGGCAATTTCATATCAGAAAAGGCATGAAGGGAGTACAACTGAAAAGTCCGATGTGAGATTACCAGATAATACTGAACAAACAGTTATTGACTCTATAACAAGGCGAAAGGAAATAAAGGATTCAATAGCCTTAGCCTATACGCAGAAAAAAATTGACGCCGTCATGAAACTGAAGAAGGAGGAAATTGATAGCATTAATTCCCTTCTAGGACTGGGCTGGGGAGACTATGGTATGAAAAGGGACAGTGCAGAAAAACTGGAGGCTTATTTCAAGAAGTGCGATTGTGATACATTGACAGATGCAGCCAAAAGACAAGAGTTACTAAAACAACTCTATGATGAGCACTGGTTCAGATATAAAGTAAGCTATGTCATTGGTGAAGCGTTTCAGGGCCGTAGATTAATAGGTTTTTTATTGACTGCGTTTGCGCTCAGCCTTGGCGCTCCGTTTTGGTTTGATATGTTGAATAAGCTGATAAAGCTGCGTAATTCAGGTGTGAAAGAAGACAGTTCATCCAGGGAAGGCTCCACCGTTGTGAATACAGGAAAGAATGCGCCTGTCATCATTAACAATATACTCAAAGAGGAAGCCCAGGGATAGCCATGATACGACTGGAAGTAAAAGTCAAATTGCTGAACAAGCGCAGGTATGTTCCGGTGTCCCTTCCGGATACTGCCGGAATCATCGGGGTGGTCAATGAACGATTTTCCTTTGATGGTGAAGAGGTAGCGATGGTGCCAAATCCTGCGATGGGAAAATGGTACAAGGATCGCGATCAGAATTTTTATTGGGGCGGTGGTCTTCGGATTCTCGCGGAAGAGGTGGAGGATCCAAATGAAGTAGTATTTGTTGGCGATAATGTAGCGCATGATCAGGCAACGATCATTACCCCTTTTCACAAGCGGAAAATTGAAAGCGTCGTCAATGTATTTGAAACAGGATCAGCACAGGGTCATTATGATGCATTGGTCAAACTAAAAGACTATAAACAACCTGGTAGCGGTGAGCTGATGGTTCAGGTGACATATGGAAGATCACAGACAACGGAGTTTGGTCATCTAAGGGCATTGGTGCAGGATTATATAGATAGCCACGGATTGTATTCATCTGATTTTGTTTCGTATGGCAACAGGATCGGCAAAATGCCAAGTCTCGCTGCAGATGATTTCTTCTGCAAGAGGCTTCAACTGGCCGGAAAGCAAGATCCTGTGATGCAGAAATGTCAGGATGAATTTTTCGATGGCAAATATTATCAACCAGCACACAATTGGTTTTCACAGAGGGAATTTACATTGCCCTTGAGTTTGCTGGTGATCTATGACAGCTTTATCCATTCCGGTGGCATGTTGCAATTCCTGCGGAAAAGATTCCCTGAAGTGGTGCCTGCGTCCGGTGGAGATGAAAAAAAGTGGATCACACAATATGTAACCGTGCGACATCAATGGTTAGCTAACCACAGTAACCCTTTGCTGCGCAACACCATCTACCGAACCAATTGTTTCCTGACCCAGATTCAAAATGGCAATTGGGATCTGTCTCAATCGATCAATGCACATGGTCACATCGTCAACTAACCTTACGGGAATGCTATGCAACTAAGGGTTACAGTCAAGAGACTCAACAAGCGGAGATTTATTCCCTGGCAAATACCGGAGCCTACGGGCATTGTTGGTCAGGTGGATGAAGGATTTACGTTTGAAGGTGTGGAGGTAGGTCTTACGGAGATTCCAAATCCGGCGATCGGTAAGTGGTATAGGGACCGGGATGGGTATTTTTATTGGGGAGGAGGGGTGATGGAGGTTGCTTTTGCGGAACGAGTTGCGGCATTGGTATTTGCAGAAGGAGCTCTAGAAACTCAAGGAACTATTCCTACATGGATAAAAAACCTCGGAGTTGATAAGATATGGAGTTTAACGCAGGGAGAGAATGTAAAAATAGCCGTATTAGATACTGGATATAATTCATCAATAGCGGATCTAGAGGAAGCAGTTAAAGGGTCTGCAGTTTTTATTAAATCTGTGACAGGCACACCTATTACTGTTGAGGACAAATATGGTCATGGTTCACATTGTGCATCATTAATAGGAGGTAGGAATAAAAATTTTATCACCAGTTGCGCCCCGAAATCGGATTTATACATTGGTAAAATAAGCTCACAAGGAGCAGTAAGTAGTTACAATAATATAGTCAATGCGGTTCAATGGGCAATAGATAATAAGGTGGACATTATTTCCATTAGTTATGGAGGCGAGTCAAATGATGATGCTATGGAAAAAATTATCATCAAAGCGGTAAATAACCATAACATCCTAGTTGTCGCGGCTATAGGAGACATTATTCCCCACGCTATTAACAAACCCTGCTTTCCTGCATTACAAACAAATTGCATTGCAGTAGGAGCTACCAATGATCAACGTCAGATTGCACCTGTTACCATAATTTCTCCAAAAACTGAAATAAATGCACCTGGCCAGGATATTTTAGGATATAGTTTGGCAAAGGTCCCAATTCCTATGACGGGCACATCGCAATCTACAGCTATAATAGCCGGGATATGTGCATTAATAATTTCTAGACATAAAAAACTTGGCAAAAATTATACACCTCAATCCATTCTCGATCTCATTGTATTGACATCAAATCCCATATTGGGAACGCCCGACCAGAAAGAGATTGCTCCAACAAATATTTTTCAAAGAATATAAATATACTAATATGAAGAACCGAAGTATTATTGTTTGTATACTCCTGAATATTTGGTGGTCAAGTATTATTACTGGCCAACAATCAGCTTATTATGATGCTATGTTCATTTATGATAGCTGTTTTGATAAGGATGAGCTCATTTTTATCAACAAGGTTAGTTTGTTAGATGTGCTTAAAAAGTATTATCCACCTGGCACTCAAATCAGTGAAGAAATACTCAAAGCCAATCCAATTTTTAAACCATATGTTCCGGATGCTATTGCATTATCAAGATTTAATTCAACTTTTAAAGATGCCTTTTCCTCTGTTGGTAATTTAAACGTAACCAACTTCGCCGACGGCCTCGCTAAGTTTTTAGTCGCCAGGGCAAAGGAAGAATTGAATGTTGCGTTCTTTAGGCAATTTCAGGAGTATATTAAAAGGTATCCGGAAGTAAATATAATTTTCCCTGAGACTTATGGGATAATGAAGGGTTTATTTTCGTATCAGATAAATGCTTTTCTTCCCGCACTAAGAGCTGGGTTTCAAAAGGATATGAATTCTTTTAGTGGAAATCTGATAAGACTGAGGACGCTGACAATTGCCGCCTGTCCATCTGGAAATACGGAATGCACGACAAGAATAAATGCAATGAGTGCATTTCTTAACACAAATGATGTTGGTAAAACGTTTGTGGCAGCATTGATTGTGTCTGACAATCTTGTCAAGGGAAATAATGCGGCCGAAATTTTGGATGCTATATCAAATGACGATATCTGCCTTGATCAAACAAGTAATTTCACCAATATTATCCGTTTTTCAAATCTAGTATCCAACTCTCTTAGAAGTACCACAGAAGGGGAAATCTGGGTAAATAAGACAGAGATCAATCAACTTCTCTCAAATGATGATGCATTTAAAATATATCTAGGATTACTTTATGCCAAGAATGATATGGAAGCCCCTTCAATAAGTTTTGCAATGCCCGGTGGAGCGCCGTTATCATTAAATGAACTTTTAATACAAGCCAATGATAAACTGACTGGGTATTATGCCAAATTTAAAGCCAATTTTAAGAACGCAGCCTTTGCGGCAGCCGATGTATCTGCTAATGCTAAGCACATTATAACCGATCAAAATGGAGGTAACCAGGGTTCCATTTTGGTATACGCTGATTATGCAGGATCAATTTCCAATTATTTAAAGTTCTTTATAACATTTTTTAATGATAAGAATCCACAATTAACCAGCGACGTTAAGTTATTTACTTCGATAATTGACGATGCAGTAAGCGCATGCTACGATATCAAATCCCAGAATTATACCTCCTTGGTATTGCATACATCCAACATGCTTAATAACATTCTAAATGGCAATTATCCATTTAAGGATGACTATATTAAGTATGGAACTTTCATGGCCAATATTGTCGAAGCAGATAATTCCGATGAAGTCAAAGCAGCGATTGAAGCAGCTGTTCTGCCAGTAGGCAGTAGTTCAATTAAAAGAGAAACCGATGTCAATATTTCATTAAATGCATACTTGGGGCCAATGGCTGGTATGGAGTATTTGCCTGCTTTAGAGCAGAATCAATGGGCACCTGTTCTTGGAATAACAGCCCCTGTTGGAGTTGCTTTTAGTTGGGGAAATATTGGAAACGGAAGAAGAAAGTCCCAAGAAGCTCCCAATATTGGATGTGGTGGCAAGGAAAAGGGAGGCAAGAGTCTGACACTTTTCGTTCCAATTATAGATGTTGGCGCACTCACTACATTTAGATTAAGTAATGATAGTACAAGTGTTGCATCCGAGGTAAAATTGGCGAATATCATCGCACCTGGACTTTATTTGTATTGGGGATTAGGTAAAGGTCCCATTTCAATTGGAGCAGGGTGTCAGGTAGGCCCTCAGTTAAGGGAGATAAGTGCTACTGAGATAAATGTAGATAAGAATATTTATTTCAGATATGGGATAAATATCGCGGTGGACATTCCATTCTTCAATTTCTATACCCGCAATTGATTCAGCTTTTTTAAATCATTAATTATGACCCAGTTACCCGAAGACTTCCTAAGTCTTAAATCCTTCAAATCTTTAACCAATGCAGCAGGTATTACCTGGATGCTCTTGTTGATCATTGATGTGATTTTCATCTCCGGTATGGAGGATGAGTATCGTAAGCTTAAATGGATATGGATCATTGGATTGGTGATCGCCTTTGTTATGGCCACCCTTCGTTTGTACGCCCAGGAAGAAAAGGAAAGACAGAAAGGGGATAAAATATTTTTACTTTTCAATGCAGCCTTGATCTTCCTGTATGCCTCCGGTTTCAATGGTTTTACCAAGGAGCTTGGGGGCTGGACACTATTACAGAAGAACCTGGAGAAAAAGGAGGCCAGGGAAGATCAGGTAACTGAAAATACAGGCAGCATATTTGGAGTGTTACTGGCATGGACCCCATCCATTTTTGTAAACCAGACCGCAGTGTGGCCAGATGTGCAGACGATCGCTGAGAATAATAAGCTGTATGAGGAGAATATAGTGCTCCGGGATTCGCTGCAGATAACAAAGATTACCCTGCCATTTGATTCAGCCCAGCTCCTGGTAGATAATGTAAAACTCCAGGAGGAGATTGTAAGATTACAATCCGAAATCCAGATACTCCTCTTGAACCAGTCCAATGAACCCGATGGTAAATTGGATTCGCTCATGCGTCAAAACCAAAATCTCCTTACAGAAATCAAAAGATTACGATCCGAAAATACTGGTTTGAAAAGCGACAATAAAAAGCTTCAGGAGCAAATCAGGATTTTAATGGAGGATAAAAAATGTGAAGCTATCAGCAACGAAAATGCACAATTGAATAAGCAAGTGCAGACTTTACTTGCCCGCATCAATTCCTTCAATGATCGGCAGCAGAACTGGGAAAAGGCAAACCAAAAGGTCTTGAAGGCTATAAAGGAGCAAGTCAATTCAGCTGTCCAGGATAAGAGCTTTTATGACTTTTTATTCCTGACGCCGATCGAAACCAAGCTTTAGATTTTACTATGGCTTTCCAACATAACACAACAATCCGGATCACTCGTTTGATGTGAATAAATGCTTCTGTACTTAAATCCATTCATTTTTTAAAACAGTTTTCTCATGTGTACACATTCCTTAAACCCATTCCATTGTATACTCCCGCCATACATGACAGATAAACTGCCGGGCAGGATAAATTTAGAAGGAATTGATCAGACTGAATCAGATCAACAGTTGCGATTAAAGCGAAAAATGCTGGCTCAAATGCCCACTGTACAAAGGAGAAGTGCCACGATGGCGAACACAAGGGTGAAAACCACCATGTATCGGGAAGTATATAATGCAGGACAAATGCCAATGGCTCTTGGAAAACTCATCTGGAAGGAAGGTCAGCCAATGCCAAAGAGGGACCGGGAGGCCACAAATGTCATTACAGGTGCCGGGCATGTTTGGAATTTTTATAAAAAAGTCTTCAAAAGAAATTCCATCGATAACCAAGGTTTACTGATCATCCAGACGGTGCGTTACCGGGATAACCCGTTTGAAGATTATTATAATGCTTTTTGGGATGGAGAACAAATGTTTTATGGAACAGGCAACCGAAAATATACAGGTACTTTTACCGGAGATCTGGATATCATTGCGCATAAACTAACACATGGCGTGATTGATTTTGAGTCAAAGTTGAACTATGAAAAGCAAAGTGGAGCTTTAAATGAATCTTTTGCCGATGTATTCGGCATCATGATAAAGCAATGGGCTAATAAAACACAAGCACGTAAATCCGATTGGCTTATCGGGAAAAATATTTTAAAGGGTAAAAATGCATTGCGTTCATTGAAAGCACCTGGTACGGCGTATACCAACGACCCGATTTTCGGAGACGATCCGCAACCAGCTGTGATGAAGGATTTTGTGAAACTACCCAATACCGAAAAGGGAGACTGGGGTGGAGTACATTATAATTCAGGCATTCCAAACTATGCTTTTTATGTCGCCTCCTACGAGCTTGGAGGCTATGCATGGGAAAAAACAGGCCCCGCCTGGTATGCTGCACTTACGAACCGGCAGTTGTTGAAATCAAATAGTAACTTCGAGGATGCGGCTAAGGCTACGATGACAGCAGCAAAAAAACTATTTGGTGCAAATAGCCTTCCTGTAAAAGCAATTGAGAAAGGCTGGAAGGAGGCCGGAGTAATTTAAATCAAACTTGATGAAAGTAAAATTGACCCGATCAGGAGGACTTGCCGGTCAGATTATGCAAGCGGAAATGGAGTGGACGCTGCCGGTCAAGGAATATGAAGCCTTATTGAAAGTTATAAAAGGCAAGAAATTGAAACTAACAGAAAGGAAAAAAGACGCTTTCACTTATACGTTGCAAAGAGTTGGTAAAAAGGAATCCACGACTGTTGTTGAGCCCGTAAAGATACCCGTTAAATACCATTCATTTTTTAAGGTCCTCTTTGCATCATTAAGTGCAAATGATGATAAATAGCTGAAGAGTTATTGGGTCTTTTCACTTGATATATCCTGAACTTGTTTTTATAGTGGGATCAAAACGAAAGACCGCTGACATGGTGACCAGACATTACATATATTAGCCTATATTTATTCAATGTAAGTGCTAATGATTTCAATATGAGGTTAATACTTTTAACTCTTCTGGGCTTTGCCACCACGGTAGAGTTACTTTCCGCTCAGGACACCTTCTCCATCGTCGCCGCCGACTCCACGACCAGGGAAGTAGGTAGTGCCGGCGCTTCGTGTGTTGATTTGTTTGCAGCCGGTTTTGATGATGACTCTTTTCTGGGTGACCTCCTCCCGGATACCGGAGCGATCAATACACAGGCCTTTTATCTGCCTGCAAACCAGGTAGCCGCCCGCGTAAGAATGCGGGCAGGTGACACTCCTATCCAAATCATCAACTGGCTGGCCAAGAATGATGCTCAGAATAATTCAAGTATCCGTCAATATGGTATAGTGGGTTTTTCCGGAACGGATGTCAATGCTGCCGGTTTC
>JANNSS010000056.1:0-3619 GCA_031402955.1 Saprospiraceae bacterium | reverse complement strand
CAAAAAGATAGATCGCTCTACCCTTCGGCAAGTTCAGGGACCAAATATGAAATATCATTCTACCCTTCGACTCAGGGACCAATCAATTAATGATCTTTGCAATGGTGAGTGAAGAAAAGACTATAACAGATAACATTTGGATGTCAAGGTGTTTTGATCTTGCCAGGCGTGGCATAGGACATGTGTCCCCTAATCCACCGGTGGGTGCTGCGCTGGTATATCAAAACCGGATCCTCTCCGAAGGCTTTCATGCCCACTACGGAGGGCCGCATGCTGAAGTCGAGGCTGTGAACAATGTTCCTGCAGCAGAGAGACATCTGATTCCACTTTCCACACTGTATGTTTCTCTCGAACCATGTTGCATCACCGGCAAAACACCACCCTGCACTGATCTTATCATCCGGGAAGGGATCAGGGATGTCAGGATAAGTACCTGGGATCCAAACCCTGCGGTGTCAGGCACCGGACTTGACCGACTGAGAGAAAAAGGTATTAAGGTTACTGCTGGTATCCTTGAATCTGAAGGACGAGAACTTATCCGTCCGTTCACCACCAATATCGTCATGCACCGCCCATATATCCTCTTGAAATGGGCTCAATCACGGTTTGGCTACGCTGGCACTAATGGCGAACAAGTCTGGCTAAGTGAACCTGATACAAAAGTATGGTCTCATGGCCAACGCGCCAATGTAGATGCTATACTTGTTGGTGCCCGGACGATTGAAACAGACAACCCTTCGCTGACTGTAAGAGACTTTCCTGGTCGGTCACCACATCGGGTGATCTATGATCCGAGTGGAAGGCTTGATGCGCATTACCATGTCTTTGATGATGATGGACAAAGCATCTTTTACTTTTCAAAAACCACCAATCCACATTTAAAAGGAAGCAACGTAAATAAATATTTGCTGAGCCCGGATGAAGATGATTTTCAACAAATCCTCAAAGTGTTATTTGAAAATCGAATCGGTATCCTGTTGATAGAAGGAGGCCCTACATTGCAGAAAAAAATAATTGCAAACGACATGTGGGATGAAGCGTGGGTGATACAAACTCAACACAATCTCGCAAAAGGTATTGCTGCACCGGATGTCATGGGGCGATTGATCACCAAACTAAGTGTAGGATCTGATAGGGTTGTGGGAATTAGGAGGATAGGGTAAAGTCTTTACCTCTAAATCCCCGGAAGGGGACCTATTACCTCTAAATCCTCCCTCTTTTTTACCCCTAAATCCCCTAAAGGGGACCTTTTTACACAACGTGAATTATTTACCCCCATTCCACTAAATGCAAATTTCATTGTGCAAGGTTCAACCACTAAATCCCCTAAAAGGGACCTTTTACCTCTAAATCCTTCCTCTTTTTTACCCCTAAATCCCCTAAAGGGGACCTTTTACCTATTGGAAACTCAATATTAAATTCTTCAATAAGGGCCTTGTATCTGAGAAAATATTCCCATAATTTTATTTCATTAATCACCAGTGTAATGAAAACAAGCATGAATTTCGGTGCATCCAGCACCATTTTCGGACGTGCAAAGAATCTAAGAAACAAACAGACATTTGCTGAGATTCTCTTATGGTCTAGATTGCGAAACAATCAATTAGGCGTAAGATTCAGGAGACAGCATCCTATTTCAAATTTTGTCGTTGACTTCTTTTGCCACCAATGCAAACTGGTGATTGAAGTGGATGGCAGTGTTCATCAGGATAAAATTGTAACGATGGAGGACCAAACAAAAGAAGAATCTTTAGTGGCCATGGGTCTAAACGTTTTACGTTTTACAAACCAATCGGTTATAAATAATATTGAAGAAGTGCTTGATCAAATTCGAATCAAGCTCTTGGAATTGCAAAGCCTTTGATTTGATACCGATTACTATTAAATGACTGGCGAATGGAAAGAGGTCCCCTTTAGGGGATTTAGGGGTAAACAGTACAATTAATCTTTTTTTATGTACATCTCCTCATACTTCTTCCACGGCGTCGTCTTATAATAATTCTCTGCGAAGTATTTCATGATCTTGTCGAGTGACATGACATCCTTATACCCGGGTATGGGTTGAAGTATATTGAGCTTTTCATCGAGGAAGACAAAGGTCGGATACGTGAGTTTGCCAAAAGTGATCTCAGCGGCTAATTTGTGGTAACCTGAATTGCCTGACTTGATGAATTCGTAGGGGTTGTCATTGAAAATGATTTCCTCCTTGGTCTCCGCGTCAAACTTGACGGCATAGAAGTGTTTGTTGAGATACTTGATGATTTCAGGATCTGAAAACGTCTCCTTGTCCATTTTCTTGCACCAGCCGCACCATTGGGTATAGACATCTATAAAAATCTTACGGGGTTCTTTTTTATTCCTCTCCTGCACTTCTTCCCAGGTGAGCCAATTAACTTGTGCCGTAGCCGGGGTCAACAGGCTCAGCAAAGGCAAACAGAAAACTATCAGGAAAACACGAATCATTGGCACATAACTTAATACGATGAACAAAGGTAGTGGTATAAAAACAGACTTAGCCCCCATCCTATCATGGCTAAGGGACCATTTAAAATATATTTAACTTTTTATGTTAAAATAGAACCCAACCTTCCAGGGGTTCGTTATCACCCAGATATACAATTCTTGTTACCTTCGGACTTAAATACCTAATACTCATGGGAATATTTGATGAAGTAAAACGCCTGCTCTGGGTGAAAAAGGCTGTTGCCGAATCTGCTGCTGACAAAGCTGCCGAAAAAGGAGCCGAAATTGGTGAGGATCTTGCAAATAAAGCATCTGACACCTGGAATAAGGGCAAAGATTTTGCCGAGGACCTCGGTGAAAAGATAGTCACCGCTACCAAAGAAGGGTATCAGGATGCCAAGGAAGCCGTGTCTGACCTTTGGGATAAAAAAGACGACTGGACCCAGAAAACACCGCCTCCCGCTGAAAAAACGGAAGCTGAAACTCCTGCCTTCAAAACCGGTGAAAAACTCGGGGAAAATGCAGCCAAGACCTGGGATAAAGTAAAAGAAGAGGGCAAAGAGATCCTCGATAAAGCCGTTGAGAAGTCAGATAAGGTGTGGGAAAAGACCGAAGCTGTCAGCGAAGACCTCTGGAATAAAGCCAAGGATGTAGCCGGCAAAGTAGGCCAGAAGTTCGAAGAAGGTGTGGATTCCATGCTGGAGAAGGCGAAGGCTCTCGACAAGAAAATCGAAGAAGAAACTGACAAGGTAGATGCCAACCGCGACGGATGGGCCGATACCACTGTCCAGGATAAACTAAAGGAGCACGAATCCACCCTTAAGGGAAAGGATGACTTCTTTGAGCGCGCCTCACGCTATGCCGAGGGAGACTACTCCATGGGCAAGCCTGTTATCACCAAAAAGGACGAGACCTCAGAAGAAGGCATGACTGAGCTGCCACCATTGCCTAAAAAGGATGATTTTGCGGATGACGCTATTATAGATGATGAAGGTGATAAGTGAGCAGTTAGAAGTTAGCAGTTAGAAGTTAGCAGTGAGCAGTGAGCAGTCAGCAGTGAGCAGTTAGCAGTCAGCAGTCAGCAGTCGGGAATTGGCAGGTAAATTTAAATTTCATGTAGAGACGCGATTAATCGCGTCTCTACATGAAATTTAAA
>JANNSS010000055.1:0-5497 GCA_031402955.1 Saprospiraceae bacterium | reverse complement strand
ATAGCAAACATACTTGCCGCAGAACGCGTGGCTGAAGCCTGTGCAGGTCCATACCTTCTTGCGCCCGTATCAGCACTGGGTGGACTGGCTGCAGAGAAATCAGTGACAGATACTTTCATCAGCATCGAACCATTAGCGAGCTGCATGCGGCGTAACCAATCCAATTCCCATTTCATCTCATCTAAGAGATCAGGTATTCCGTTACCGGATTCCGGGATATTGTAATCATCTGTCCATACTTCAGGCCGCTCTATAAACGCAAGACTTAAGTCATGGATAGGTTCGTATGCGAAATTGACATACTTATTGTAATCACCTGCATCAAACCAACCTCCTTGTAATTGTTTTGATGTGCCTGGAACTGGATTGGTCACGAGCCTGCAATCGAGGTCCTGCTGGGCCCCGAGATGACTGGCTCCATCTGTCCAGTCAAAGGCATACGGGGCAGTCTTTGCAAAACCGGAACGCTGGTAATAAAACATCCGGACAGATTGCTTCAGGACATTGACATAAACATCATCCCTGATATCGAAGGTGAAGGATCGTTTGGCATTGAGTGGGTCATAGATGAAATAAGTGCCTGGAGTGGTCACTGAAGAGAAATCAAACCACCAGACGACATCACCACTCTGGTCATAGCTTGCACCCCCATGCCATGAAGTTGCAGGACCCGACATCACAATGCTATTGTCAACAGCCTTGACTACCTGAAGGGTGGCTCCGGGGGTATAAAAATCACCAGCAGCAAAGTCAAAACCGGCAGTAGGGTTATTGACCACGCAGATTTTCTGCACATCTGATGGGTAACCAAACTGGTCGATTTTCAGATGTTCGGTAACAGTGCCAGGTTGTGCCACCGCCTGATATACCAATAATAAAAAGCCAATGGAAATGGTGTTTCTCATGGATTTGGATTTACAAAAATACCGGGGTGTAGTGCCTTGGAAGAAGATCGAAGATAATGAAAAGTGAGAAAAGGACGGCTTTACGTGATGAGCAAGGATGGACTATACTTTCTTTTTCCCAATATTGTGAATGACAATCCTGGGATCCTTCATTTCACTGGCAAGCTCTGCTATGGTCTTTTGATCCAGCATATCGAGCAACTGAGGTTTGATCTGCTTGTACTCCGAATGCATCGGGCATGGATTCTTTTCTGAACATTCCTTCAAGCCCAGAATGCATCCGGTGATGATGCCTTCATCCTCCAACAGGGTGAGGACGTTAAGTA
Source organism: Saprospiraceae bacterium (assembly GCA_031402955.1). Lineage (GTDB taxonomy): Bacteria > Bacteroidota > Bacteroidia > Chitinophagales > Saprospiraceae > Opimibacter. The sequence goes on along the minus strand of JANNSS010000055.1, from coordinate 4,266 downwards.
AAGATTTTTTCTTTGCCTGATCGGTCAGATAAAATCCTCCTGTCGGTCCGGTAACTGAATTGATCAGGTTATTACCCCTGGTGAGATTTTGGAGGATCTTAGCTGTAAATGATTTAGGAGAATCGATCGCTTGTGCCAGCTCTGTGATGCCAATCTTATGCTCCACCGAACTCTTCTGCGCCAGGTAAATTATGGCCCGCAAAGCATACTCTGTAGACTTAGAAAACATATTGGGTCATTTGGAAGCAAAATAATTGAAATTTTGCCATGTCCACGAGATCATTTTTTCCACACCCAAAAGTATCCTGCCCGGATTCACATTTCGGAATGATACGGATTCACATCTTATCCCCTTTGTCTCAAAGAAAATATTTCTTTTGATTATAACCTAAAGCCAAATATTAAAGATATATTTGTCTTTAATAGGTCGGGTGTTCAAATTCAAAGGAAGATTTCATCCGGATGTACTGACCAAAAAAAGTAATTTGAATGCGCTCGCTGGTGGTGTGGACACCGGGCCAGCGGCAATAAGATAATAAGATTGGTTTTATGTGGTGTGAAACATTTCTTATAAGCTGAGTTCGGGAGGAATATAACTTCAAATTCCTCCCACGACTCTTTTATGAAGAACTATTGCGAAACGCACAAATGTGCTGCGTATAAAATTTTTTGTCGAAGTGGTGTGATTTCTATTTTATACCCCGGTACCTAGGTTCGGGGTATTTTTTTTGATCCATGATATAAATGAAACCGGAAGGCAATGGAAATGAATTACTTTCTTTGAAGACAAATTCCGGCTTTTATCGTTTATACCTATATGACAAGATTATCCTGCATCTTTTTGATGTGCTGCCTCTCTTATATATCGACAGCACAAAACATCATGATCAACGACCAGGGCTTCCCCAATGAGCCGTCCATCATGATGGATCCGCTCAATCCGAATGTCATCATCGGGGCAGCCAATATCAACCAATACTACATCAGTCTTGACACCGGCCGCACATGGTCCGTTCGCAGTTTACAATCCAGTCATGGCGTGTGGGGTGATCCGGCTATTGCTGTGGATATCCATAGTGACTTCTATTTCTTCCATCTCTCCAACCCATCTTCGGGCAACTGGATCGACAGAATCGTCTGCCAGAAAACAACTGACAATGGTGAAACATGGAATGATGGCTCCTATACAGGCCTCAATGGTACCAAGGCACAAGACAAGCAATGGTTTGCTATCGACCGCACAGACAATACGATCTACCTGACATGGACACAGTTTGATGTCTATGGAAGTACGAACCCTCTGGACAGCAGTGCCATTCTGTTTTCAAAATCTACCGATGCAGGTCTGACATGGTCCCCGGCCTTGCGCATCAATAAAATATCGGGTGATTGTATTGATAGCGACAATACAGTAGAGGGAGCTGTCCCCGCGGTGGGACCCAATGGTGAGGTGTATGTATCATGGGCCGGACCTGAAGGCATCGTCTTTGATCGGTCACTCGATAAAGGACTAACCTGGATGGCTGATGAAATACATGTAGATCCTATGCCGACAGGCTGGGATTACGCTATTCCTGGCATCTACAGAGCCAATGGCCTTCCGGTCACTACTTGTGATCTGAGTAATAGCCCGTATCGTGGAACCATCTATATCAACTGGTCTGATCAGCGAAACGGAAGTGATGATACTGACATCTTTCTTGCGAAATCAACCGATGGTGGTAACACATGGAGTGACCCAATTCGGGTAAATGATGATGCACCCGGTAAGCAGCAATTCTTTACCTGGATGACCATTGATCAGACCAATGGCTACTTGTACTTTGTTTTCTACGACCGTCGCGAGCACGATGATGAATCCACGGATGTTTATATGGCATTTTCAAAAGATGGAGGGCAGACTTTTATCAACCGTCGCATCAGTGAATCTCCTTTCCTACCAAACGCAGGTATTTTCTTCGGTGACTATACCAATATCACTGCTCATAATGGAATCGTCCGCCCCATCTGGACACGCTTCCACAAAGGCAAACTGAGTATCTGGACACACCTTGCTGATGAAAAAGATTTCACTACGTCAGTGTCACCTGCCTCTGATTCTTCACGCAGTTTAGGTTTTGAAAGTTATCCTAATCCGTCGAGTGATGAGGTCTATGTATCCTATAAGCTCCACACCCGAGCAGTTGTCAACCTATCCCTTCTCGATACGAAAGGAAATGTCATCAAACGTATCATCACGGATGAGAAAAAAGGATATGGGAAGTATGTGGAGAGGATTGACCCAGGCAAGCTGAATATCCCTGCTGGAGTCTATATCCTTCAATTGGAAGTTGATAACACTGTGACCACGGTAAAGCAACTGATTGTGAGAGAGTGAGAGAGTGAGAGAGTGAGAGGTAAGAGAGTAAGAGGTGAGAGAGTAAGAGAGTAAGAGAAAGAATTTACCTGCTCAAAGAGTGCTTGATGGAGGTTGAGATTTTTGTTATTTCTATACTCTCTGGTATGAGCCAGGCCAGTAGTTTTTGATCTCCGTATTTTGCCAGGGCGAAAATATCTAGCCAGAAGACTGATTCATCAGCTTCTTCAACTACAATGCAAATCTTTGCATGGTGTTCATTTCTAGACCTGCCACGACAAAAGGCCCTGAAATTTGCTCCAACAGAAGTGCCGGCCTTCACGAGTTGATAGGTCATCACACGTGTTGCAGGATTATTTGGGACAGTCTCAACAAATTGAATCACCTTGAGTGCAAAAATCATCGTTCGCTTCCTGAACATTTCGTTGAATTCTGCATTCGTCATCCCCAAAATAATTATTTAATTAAGTACATCGCGCAAAGACGCAGCAATCATTAACCCTCTTACATCTTACCTCTTACATCTCACCTCTTGCATCTCACCTCTCACTCTCTTACCTCTTACTCTCTTACTCTCTTACCTCTTACTCTCTTACAAGTCCCAATGCTTCCTGCAAGGACAGTATTCCTGCAATTCGCATTCAGGCGCGTATCCAGTGCAAAAGTCATGATGTAACATTCCTCCAGGTAAAAACCAGGCTTCTTTTTTAAGCAATCCAATCAATAAAGGATAAGCTCTTTCCGCTGGCAAATTGGACGGAAAATCTGCTTGCATATTCCATGAAAACAACATCTCCTGGAAAGCGTCAATGATGGTTAATAATTCCTCTTTCGACAACTGATCAGCACCAGGGAATTGCTCAATGGATAAACCCGTGTGTTGTGCAAGCGAAGATGGGGGATCTGTTCCAGCAACCCAATTTTCAATTGCCTCCATTTCCATTTCAAAAGATGCAGGCATAGCCTTGTCGGCATCCACAGAAGGAGGCCGGTGGGCATTTTTAATATCCTTGAGGAGATATGTGGTATATGACTCCATATAGCTTGATTTGAATTATTGCATTCAAACTATAAGTGTCTTTACCCTCCTGAAATGTGACTAAAAAACTCAACTATTTTTCAAAAAATGGAAATTAACTTTATTTTTTCCCTCTAACTCTATTACCCATCCGTCAGATGCCGAAGCACATTTCAACAAGAATGTCACTCTCTTTTTATCGCGCAAAGACGCAGATCGCAGATCCCGCCAAGTGACTTGACATTTGTAGCGGGAGACGCAGCAAAAAAAAAATATAATCTCTCAGCTCTTACTCTCTTACCTCTCACTCTCTTGCACGTCTTACTCTCTTACTCTCTTACCCAAAAGACTCCAATTGCTCGGAGAGTTCCAACCACGTCGTTTCCATCTCATGGAGCTGTGCGATCGCCGCATGCAATTCCTTGTCCCATTTCTGGAGATCCTGTAGAGAAGGATCAGGGAGGAGAAAATTATTTTCCAGCTTTTTCTTTGTCGCTTCGAGTTGTTCGATAGATTTTTCGGTGCGGCGCAATGCTTTGCGGACTTCATTCCGGTCGATCGTGGGAGTCTCCTGCGTAGAGGCACTCTTTACGGCAGCTTCGACAATTTTCTCTGCCTCCTCGCTTTCTTTCCAGATACTATAGGCCGTATAGCCGCCAGGAAAATCCTTAATGATACCATCACCTTCGAATACGAAAATGTGATCGGCTAGTTTATCCAACATGTACCTGTCATGTGATGCGAGGATCAATACACCAGGATATTCCATCAAGAAATCTTCAAGTACATTGAGTGTGATGATATCCAGATCATTGGTGGGCTCATCGAGGATCAGCATATTGGGATTGGCCATCAGAATGGTGAGCAGGTACAAACGTCTGCGCTCGCCTCC
>JANNSS010000054.1:0-3771 GCA_031402955.1 Saprospiraceae bacterium | reverse complement strand
AAAACTGCTGGACACCAAAAATCAAGGGGATACTGGCAAATGGATATTGTGCAGGCTCCTTGACCTGCTTTAAAGATGCAACACCAATACCCGTGAGGATAATACTGGCCCCAAAACTTGCCGTGGCAGAGAAACACATAGGTCTGGATTTTAAAAAGTATGCAAATGTAACATTTACCGGATGTGTATTCCCCTGATTACAATTGGGGAATATCAACAGGATGGCCAGTCTCAGCCATCCTCGTTTCGCTGAATTACATATAATGCCAATATATCCACGTCCCTCACTGCCTAATAGTCCTGCCATTTAGATTTTCAGCGTAGCATACCTAACTCAAGTTGTACATCAAAGCTTCCCATCCGCATCCCATGCCCATAAAGCTTTCCGGACTCCACTTCAAGAGATGCCAAGGCAGGCCACATATAGAGTGGATCACCACCCGTTTCGTTGAAGCTATCAAAAGGAATGACTGAGATAAAATCCTCGTGCAGCAATACAATCACGTATCGTTCATACCAATCTTCCCGAACCATAAGATTTGGCTTCCTGATAAACGTGACAAAATGATGATAGGTCAACGAGGTGGAACGTGAATGCCTTCCTGGTTCTGTGGCGATAATATCTATAAACTCCTCCAACATGGAGATCCCCGGATCCACTTCACGAAGATCATACTGCCTGATCAGCAAACCATCTTCATATCGCCTCCATGCAAAGAGTAAGTGGCGTTGAACCATGAGAAAGATACCGAAATCAAAACGGAGTAAAGGAATCTCCTTCCCTGCCTCATCGCTGACGACTATTGGTTCCAGCAGGATACATTCACCTTCATTCTTGTTTTGCGGAGGCATTATGCGGGCCACCCATCGTTGAGGAGCAAGGTCTGCATTAAACTTGCTCAATTCTATGAAATAGGGAAAATGGTAATGGATGGGTGTCATTTGCATTCTAATATAAAAAGCACTACTAATATCTGTAAAATTATAGTGATGAAAGCATTTGCATTAGCCAATTTGATTTAAAAACCCTCATCCTGGTGGCTACTCACTTGTGAGAGAAAATTCAGCTATCCAACCCAATCAAAAAGCTTTACCTTGGAGTATTCAAAAAACCTATGACATGAAACTGGTTTTACTATTTGCTTTCTGTTCCACCTTACCGGTGATTTTGGCTGGTCAGACTGCTGAGGAAATATTAGCAAATACTGAATCTACCTACAGCAAACTGCGTAATTATGTCGATCAAGGCACATCAGTACCGGAATACAGATCAATGCCTGTTCCAGTGGATACTACAACATACCACATTGTCATGGACAGGAAAGGCAATGTCTCCTACAGGCTAAATAAGACGCTTGCAGGCATGGCCTCGGGGGCTGATTTTACAAAGAAAGCAAAGGATTCCCTTGGGATATATACCAGACTTAGCTCAGAGGACATCCCATTCGCTTGTGGTCTTGAAGAAGCACAAGCGCGGCTGATGGGCACGGGTGGCGTCATGTTCTACCTCATTGGATCAATGTTTTACGAGGATAATGGATCAGACGGTCAAACACCTACTTCCATGATTCAAAACTTTGATACCGCTAAAAGACTTGATGACACAACGATCGATGGTGCAGTGTGCTTTGTGATCAAAACAAGAAAGACTCATATCATCTCCCAGGAACTTGCAGACGAACAGAATTTTAAAAGGGACTCAGCTCAGGGCCTGCTTACCTTGCTTCCTGAACAAAGAGGCGGACCGAGGACTGAAGCCGGATCAAAAACCAGTGAACATAAATACTATATCAGGCAAAGTGATCTCATGGTCATTCGCGTCGAAAACTTTCAATTCAAGTTTGAAACTGAAATTCCATGGTCAAAATCAACTATCACACTACATCCGATGTATAATGTCAAGGGTTTTGACAAATACCTGAAGGAATAACGAATAAGGAACAGGGAATATCGAAGTAAGAAGTGACTAATCGAAAATCAATTATAGCAATCCCTCCATTTTCTTCTTCACCTCCTTCAATCGCAGCTCATCGATGTCTGCCTCCATCTTGGTCTCCTTCATGCCTACGCGAATGAATCCGAATAGACTCATGTATACATTAGCTATCCATACCAGTGCAAATCCACTGATCAGGTATCCACGCCAGTCAGCCAGTAATAGTTTATATCCCGTCAGGAATAATGCTCCAATCGTCACATAATGACTAAAGCAATACTCACAGGTAAAGAGGTAAAAGAACTTACGAATGGTCATTGACGTTGACGATTTCGCCCGGCTCGAGCAATAATCCCGTGGTTCACGGAATATTTCTTCGTGTGTTACTGTCCAGGCAATGCTGGCGATTGGTACTGCCAGGAGGAAGAGCCAGGCTACTTGTTCGGAAATGGGTGGCATAGGAAGCATTTATTTCAATTGATGCTTATAAAGTTAATGAATTTCACATAAGCAAAACCGAGTTTTGCTGACACTTGAACGTAGCTGCAACCTACGCTCAACATGTATCATGTATTATGTTTTTGTTTTTGATTGTTCGGCGTTAGGCTAAGCCTACGTCGTGGTGTCAGCAAAACTCCGTTTTGCATCACATCACGATAGAAAAATCCATTACATCAATTTCAATGCTTGCAGGCATTCCAAGGTAATTCCTCAAGCTACTACATAGCCACTCTTCAGGCTTTTCAACCCAACCAGTCCTCACCGGATTCAAATGTATATAGGTCAACTTCTGAAGAAAGAAGTCCTGGGTGTATATAACCTCTGCATGGTTCTCATGTGTCCAAAACTGATGCTGACTACTTCGGACATTGCTTCTGGCTTTAAATTCAAAACGTTTGAGCATCCAATCCATCCGGCTTTCATGAACAAGCGGTATCGTTTTGATAATCTTTGTCGCAGTGAATCGTTTAAAATCTCTAATTAAATTAAGCAAATCACCATTTCTTGCACTCAGAATTGCATGTACATGATTTGTCATGATGACATATGCCCAGACTTGCAAACCCTTGTGCTTTCTGGAATAATCCAAACTATCCAAAACTATATCCCTGTAAACTTTTCGGGAGAAAATATCTACCCAATCCACAACCTGAAATGTCAGGAAATAGGGATATGAAGGTGCATCAATTTTATATCCTGTTGTCATGAGGGAAAGATATTCCCTACAGGATTATTAATCGTTTGGCTTACATAAATAAACGTAAGTATACGTATACGCAAAACCGAGTTTTGCTGACACTCGAACGTAGCTGCAACCTACGCTCAACAAGGACGATCGTGTGCCGGCAAATTGTCATCTAATTTCCATTTGAAAATATTTTCGCAGGAGCATTCAACATTTGAGGGAGTGTCATGTTTACCCTACTTAGCTTTTTATAAAGCCTACGATGGACCCGACTAACCAATTCACCTTTCGTTCAGTCTCGCTGCAGCCTTTCGTGCTGCTCATCGTATGGTTATCTATGTTGCCTTTCGGCAAAGCACAGAACCTAGTTCCTAATCCCAGTTTTGAAGTATTTACAACTTGTCCTACTACGCTTGGCATAGGCGGTCCGCTGCAATGTATCCCCTGGATCGGGATCAATTCTGCTGATTATTTCAATGTTTGTGGTGGATTTCTAATCGGAGTGCCCTTTAATATACTCGGCTATCAGGAGGCCAGGACCGGTGCGGCCTACGCAGGCATATTCCATAAAATCAACGGTGGTTTTCCGGAGCAAAGAGAATACCTCCAGGCCCCTTTGCTGGAGGCTTTGGAACCCGATGTTTGCTAT
>JANNSS010000053.1:0-10059 GCA_031402955.1 Saprospiraceae bacterium | reverse complement strand
AGACCCGCGAGTAAAATAACCGAGACATTCATAACGTCATTTCCAATTAGCATTCCTAAAAAATATTTATTGAATAGCCTCGCCTTTCAAGTCGAGGAAATAAATTCAACGCAGCACACATGCCATGATTTCCAAGGTATCTTTCTCAAGCTTCATTTTTTAATTGCCACGGCTTTTAAGCCGTGGTCAAGCTGACATGAATTACCGGGCTTCAGCCCAAATAGAAATCTTGATTGAAAATCTATTGAATAGCCTCGGCTTTCAAGCCGGGGGAGGAAAGTCTAGTGCAAAAAAAAGAGTGGGCACCATGTAATTGCCCACTCTTTTTTTTCATTGTCCCTGGATCAGAAATTCCAGAGACGCGTGATATTAAATCCTATGAGGATCTGATTGTCACTAAAATTATTGGCATTGTACGTATGATTATATTGAGGCACCAGACTCTGGAAATTGCCCACAAAAAGCTGGAAGGCATGAGAACTGGTTACCAACTCAATGCCAAGACTGAGATTTGGCTCAGGATCAAAAAACGCCTGATCGGTGATTGGCTGATCATATTCTACAATGACACCAATGGTGTTGGAGATCTTATACCTCGCCAATGCACTGATCGAAACCTGTGCATTCTTATCCTGGCCTAAATCAACACCTTCCGTATCAAATTGATGCTCCTTGAAATTGAACCATGATAAGTTACCTGAAACCTGCAGCGAAAACTTATCCGTGATTTTACGAGCCACCATCACCTGGTGAAAAAATGACCAGCGGTCAGAACTCTCTTCAAAATTTGTATCCTCTTCTTCACGGGTATCGACAGCAGCATTGACATAATAATTCAGGCTGATTGGCGAACCTCCACCTTTCATTTGCCTGAGGATGGCATACTTGCCATAAAAATCAACCAGATTATAAAACTTGGTAAAACCAAGGCCAACCATCAGTCTGTCAACCGGAACATAATCAACACCTAGCCGGATATTGGAAGAGGCGAAGACTCCATAGAAATCTTCATACCCATTTTCCCACGTACCAAACCTATGTTGAAAATCAGCTTCAAAAGTTCCTTTCACCGGCACCATGACAGTTTGTGCATCGATGAGCCAGATACTTTCAAAAGTGTTTTTAACGGGTTTGATTTCCTCAGCTACATCGTCAGCCACCACATCATCCTGCGCCCGAAGATTACCTATAGCCATTGAAAATATTGCACAGGCTATTAAAAATACCCGGCCCAAAGGCCGGGATATCATTTGATCACTTATACATGCTTTCATTTGCAATTGCTTTTGCGCATTAATTCAATTGGAGGAGATGATCCCGCTCCTGACTTATTGCATTGCAGCAATAGAATTGGTGAGCAGTGCCATAGAATACTTGAAATTATGTACCCCACGACTTCTGTCTTCTTTGACAAACTTGTAATTGAATAACGCCCCTGCTTCATGTCCCTCAAAGTCCCCTTTATTATTCTGCCCGGTAGTTGGATTATATAATCCACGGGCTACGAGTAGTACCTGGAGCTCTTCAAGTTTTGCTTCGATTTGAGCCTGGCGATCATCCGTCAACGCGGTAAGGTCTGCGGCAACAGGGTGACAGGCGATACATGCAGCTGTATTAATATTTCCATCATCACCTTCAGTAATTACACGGAATGTATGTCCTCCGGCGGCTGCTCCCTGAGCAGTACCCATGTGACAGACAATACATGCATTAGCAGTATTATTGGCCAATAACAAGGTGTGGGCAGAATTTTCATATACGGAAGGACCAGCAAGCTCGTATCCGTTTATCCCGGGAAGCATTTCCCCCTGGGGACCATAGTGAGGTCCGTAACGGGTAGTTTGAATATTAACTGTACCTCCACCTGCAGCAGGGTCAGGTAAAGCAGGGGTATAATTTCTTGACTGGTGGCAACTTATACATAAGTTAGCTTTTCCAAAATCCAATGTCTGTCCTCCTACCCAAAGTGTAACAGGGTCTTGCTGTGTAAATGCCCAGTCCGCCTCGGTATAAGTGGAATGGATCTGATGACAGGTATAACAATTTTGTGGTAAAGGATTTTCGATAGTAGCAGCGGTTGCCCCAAAGGGTGCATTGGTTTCAATCCTTTCCAGAAATCCCTGACTGGTATGGCAACCCGCGCAAGCTGTTGTGTTACGGTTAGAGTTGCCACCGGTGGCGTGTACAGAATGATCCCATTGATACTGTTTAGCAGAAATCAACTGAGAACTTCCATGGCACAACACACAGTTTTGAGTTCCCTCTCCTTGCGGGCCTGCCGGACCTTGTGGACCTATCGGACCTATCGGACCGGCTGTACCATCCTCACCTTCACATGATGCTAGTCCCATCACGATGGCTATGCAAAAGGTGCAAATCAAAAGCATGTAGTTTTTCATATTGCTTGGTTTTACTCGGTTACTATAATTAATAAAATGTTAATTCTTAGTATCAAAATTCGTCTTTGCACCAAGAGATTCAGATGATCTAGGTCATTATGACCGTTGATCTTTCTCATAGCCTGCAATGGATCAAGCTGGGTCGGATGGGTAGAATAGTAATCTAACCTTTTTTTCTGCCAAAAAGAAGCAAAAGACTTACTCCGGCCATTATAAAACCAAGCAGGATTAAGGTTTTACCGGGTCTTTTGGTGATTTGCATCGTCAGGATTTCGGGCGCACCATTCAGGCACTCTGTCGGGCTGAATCGGTAACCCTGATAATTTTGGGATTTTCCGGCCAAAAAGGTTAGTGTTACGGGCGCATGTGTACTGTCTTCCTGAATGGAAACCATGCAATCACAATACTTGATTTCACTTTCTTTTACGGCTCCCATGCCCAGTTTGTAAAGACTACTGGGGATATCAAATCCACCGCTGATCCGGGCTCTGGTCTCTGGATAAATAAATGCATCCCTGTAGCCTTCGCCTTCCTTCCAGATCTCTACATGGGCGACCGGATTGAGCACCTCTGTGCCTCTGGAAGACGGAACTGCCTGAAGCAATCCCGCATCAGGAAAAGAATACAGAATAGTGAAGCCTACGCTATCCTGTTCCGGCATTTTATAATACAATTTCTCCTCTAACTTCTTCTCCTCTATCGTTCCTTTTATAACAAAAAATACCCTGTTATCTGAACCGGAGAAAAGGATTTTATTGCCTGGTTTTTTTATGTCACCAGCTATTGCCTTGAGACTGTCTGGCGGCAGTGCCCAATAATAGGTCAATGAAGCACCCAGGCTGACGATATCTCCCACTGTATGTTTACCGGGCTGATCAGAGCGAAGTGTAACTATAGGTGTGCCCTCTTTGGTTTTGAGTTCAACTGTAATGCCGGGTGCCCTTGGCTTGATTGTATCTCTCTTGGAAGGATATTCGTAGGCAAATTCAAAATTCGGATAAAAGGCCTTCAACCGGAAGCGAAGATCTGTGTCTTCAATCTTATTGATTTTCATTGGTTCAAGCGGAAATGCACCGACTAGGGCCTTAGGTGCCGAAGACTGCTGAGCATGCGGATTAGCGGGCATGCTATCGCGTTTCCACAATTTTATTTCGAATTCAGGTGTATGACTCCGGATACTCAGTGAATCCAGCGTGATGATGAAGCCAAGATCTTTAGATGCGGTTCTATCATCGTTGTGAGGAGCTGCATCCGTCACCAGTGTTTTAGCTTTCCCGGCCTCCAGGCGCAGGATGCCTTCTCTGGCATAGAAATAATTGATGCTCCAGCCAACTCCGATAAGGGTGACTGCAACGATGAACAGCCACATGGGCTTTAGAAGTCCAGTAGAACTCTGTCGGGTAGGTGTAGACACTAGCTTAGGTTAATTCAGGGAGCGCAAGGATACCTGCATCCCGATAATTAGGTTAATCGTACTTGCTGAACAATCGACCGGGCTTTAAAAAAGCCCGGCCAACAATGTTCTTTTAGCCTTGGCTATTCTGCCATTCCACGCATGTAATGCACAAGCTGCCAGATGTCGTTTTGATCCGGAATCTTTTTGTTGAAAGCCGGCATGTCATCTCTCCCTTCAAGCGTTTTGTAGAATAGCGAGCCATCGCTTTGCTTCTGGAAAGCGGCTGAGCTAAAATCTCCACATTTTGTATCCAGCTGGGCGGCTTTTGTTCCATCACCCAACCCTTCTTTTCCATGACATGATTTACAATGCGTAGAATAAAGCGCAGCAGCAGCTGTCTTATCATACTTCACTGGATTTTTCATAGCCTTATATTTTTCGGGTACCGTCCAGGGTGCATTTTGCTCCGGGGAAGGCATAAAGGCCATAACAACGGTCGTCACCATAAACAGACCGAATAAATAAACCAAAAGTGTTTTCATTTTTTGTTTGTATTTGCTGTTAGAAATATGTACTTATAAATTTGATACCTTTTACTACTCGGATCCTGAAATTTTAAACTATTATCATATCATTTGCTACTGAACGGTTCAAGAGTGCTGTAGGGCATCGGAATTTTTAAATCTGATCCTGAAGAGTTTGTAGACGATAATCATATAGTTTCCCCAAACTGTCCCCATCAGGATAAAGAAGGTTACAACCATCCATATAGGTGGCGTTGGACTCCACAATGCCGGTGGAAGTTTTTTCTCACCAAATTTTACCGCGTATCCCCAGGGTTTGATCATAGATACCGCTAAGTTTCCATATTCCTCTGATTCTTCGATCATCGCTGTGATCATGATATTGGCTGCCTGGTCGCCCGGCAGATCATTTGGGAATTCAATTTCGACTTTTCCCTCTGCATCTGTAGCGCCTTCTCCTACCTTCAGCGAACTAAACATACGCTTGACATAGACCGAAACAGTAGCTTCCGCAATAGGAACGGGACCGTCAGGAGAATCAGCAGTAGCCTGGAGTCTGATCAGATAAGTACTGTCTTCTTCAACCGCTTCAGCGACCAGTTTGGCAGGATGTATTCTGAGGTCTGATTCACTTGCTTTTATTTTATCGTTTCCGTCATAACGTGCTATAAAGGAAAAATAGCCATCTGCATCAGCCGGCAAGGCGGATGTTTTAACGTTCAGCAATGCCTTACCATTGATGGCCGTGGCCATTTCACCAAGTGACCTCTCTTCACCATCAGGTACAACATTTAAGAAAACAACCTTGGCGTCCGGTACAGCCTGATAGCTCTCATCTGCTTTGACACGCAACAAGGCATTCAACTCAATACTGCCGTCGGCTAATTGGGTTGCGGTAAGACTCATTCTGGATTTAAATGTTGACACTTCTTCGGTCACGGCGATTTCTTCCGTACTTGTTGTATCCTGACCAGAGACATATGAAACCCATGCCCATGAGAGGAAGATGCTAATCGTGAATAGTGCGCGCATAAACCGTCTTTGTTTATTCTGTTGGATAGTATATCGTCTGGTTGCCATGATTATTTAACTTCTATATTTTCTTCTGGATTGCCTGAAACTTCCGATACCGGAATCAATGTCATAAACTTACTGGCGATGGTGAACAACAGCAAAAACAATGCAATGCCGCTAAACGTCAATGACCATTCCACCCAGGTAATTGAATATTTAACATATTCTGGCCGTATGTCTTGGATAGGGAGCAATGGTGTTTCCAGGGTAGGAACCACAATCAGATATCTCTTGACCCACATCGCCAACACCATAATCCCCGACACAAGGGCTAAATAGCCCGGCTTTCTCAATTTTGGTATAGCTACAACAAGAATCGGAAGTACGATTCCACCAATGTTGGTAAATAAGAACATGGGCCCATATTCCGACCAGCTAAACAATTTATTCAGTAACTCCGATGTCCACTTTTCTGATCCATACCAATCTGTCAGATATTCGGAGAATGTAAAGTATCCATACCCTGCAGCCAATACCATCATAATGTATGCGAGGTAGTTAAAATGGGAGTCAAGAATATAGTCCTGCAGTTTATATCTGAGCCGGAAAAGGTATAAGGCCATTATCAATACTCCTGTACCTGAATAAATCGCAGCGAGTACAAAGTAGGGGCCAAAGATTGTGCTATGCCATCCGGGTCGAAGCGTCATTCCGAATATCCACGAAAGAACGGAGTGGACGATAATAGCCAGTGGGATGATCATAAGCGCCATGAGATTCATGGATACATGGATACTCTTCTCCTGTGAAGTTGTATTTTGATAATTTAAGGCCAGGAATTTAAACACCCAACGCTTGAATTTGGATAATTTTAATTCGGAACTGTCACGGTAAATGGCAAAATCCTTGATTGTAGCCAGATAAAGAAATATGATCCCTCCTACCAGGTAGGTGCTGATCGCAAGTACGTCCCATGTAATCGGTGATTGAAGCCTCGCAAACAATACAAGGTGGTGCAATCTGTCTAGCCTTCCGACGCAGAGCAGAATGTACAATGGCCCTATAATCGTGGCAATCACCGTAATCAACTCTGCAATCCGTATGATCGGCTTTCGCCATTCGATTTTCAGCAGGTGCAGAAATCCGGAAATGATTGCTCCTGCATAGCTGATCCCAATGAAAAAAATAAAGTTAGCGATATAAATACCCCAGACTACATTGTCACGCATTCCTGTAACTCCATGCCCTTCAAAGGCCTGGAGATACAGCGCATAAAACCCGCTGGCTATAATGATAAGCAAAAAACCTATCCACACTTTTTCCCGAAGTGACGTGCCCTCCATCTGAGGGGCGAACTTCTTCAAAATTTCATTTCCTGTACTTGATATCTTAATCATTTCTTCAAAAGTTAATTGGTCATTTCGATAGCTTCAGGCGTATACATTACTTTACTCTCCCAGGATAGCTTTATAGCGCTCTTTGATTTCTTCAGGCAAATCCTCTAGGCCGCGTTCCACAGGGAATAATCTATCCTTAGGCGGGAGATACCATACTCTGGGTTCAGTGCCAAGTTCTTCCGCAAACCGATAGCCTCCGCGGTCTTTGATGATATCACTAAACCGTATGGTTTCATCTCCATTGGTAACCACATCTTCATTCTGATCACCAAAATAAAATACCCCGTTCGGGCATGCTGTGACACAATCAGGCAGCAATCCTTCTCTGGCCATATCAGGGCAGAAATCACATTTTTCCACTGTTCCGATTTTGGAAGGAACACTGGTTTCAGGTGAATAAGTAAGACATTTGACTTCTTCAGGTTGTTCAGGCTCTGACCAGTTGAATACCCGGGTGGAGTATGGGCATGCTGCCATGCAAAATTTACATCCGATACATCTTTCTGTATCAATCAAAACCAGGCCATCGGTTCTTTTAAAGGTTGCATCTACAGGGCATACTTTTACACACGGAGGATTGTCGCAATGAAAACATGTTTTGGGAAACCAATATGGAGCCGCATCAGGGCTATCCTGCATCAATTTAACCTGAAGCCATTCCTTCTCTTCCGGCAGGTGGTGCATTTTCTGGCAAGCTGTAACACACTTTCTGGCGTTTTTGCACCTGGCCAAGTCTATGACCATCACGAATTTCCTGCCTGGAATACCTTCCCTTGCCTCTTCCCGTGATACACCAACAGTCTTATGGACCTGTCGCAGATGAGAAGAATCGATCGTGACTAATTCTCCATCAGGAGACAGCAATACCACCTTTTCACCTGTTGCTTTGTCTTTACCGCCGCATGCACACATTGCACTTCCACAAGCTGCAGCAGTAACACCAATAGCAGCCGTTTTTAGGAAATCCCTACGTTGATTTGTCGAATCGTTATGATTGGCTTCCATGATTATGGCATTGATTTTTTGGCAGTATCCGACCAGTTCAGAATATCTTTATTCTTAGCTTTTTCACCATTGGAAGATTGCTGGAGAAGTGACTTACTGACTTCCACCAATTTTCCATCGGCTGTCAGCATCTTCACTTTTTCGTCGTCCACCAAGCCAGAGGCCATCGCTTCAACTTTTTGAGTGACAAGAGCGGCTCCGCTAATCAGTCCGAACGAAAGAAACTTACGTCGCGAACTGTTGTCTTTTGGATTTTGCTTCATGATTGTATATTGATTAAGTGGTTGATTTTAGTGATTAATAGCTCCAGAGACGTGTCATGTTAAACCCGATACGCCACTCCGGATCCCATAAGGCAAAGTCTGAATTTCCAAAACCCCAGGCCGTGTTATAGGCATTGTTGACCTGTGGTACGATGCTTCCATAATTGCCAAAGAAAATTTGAAATTGATGCGCACTGGTCGTAAACTCTACACCAAAAGATAAATTCGGTTTTGGCTCCGTCTCATCAGAATCAAAATTTGCTGATGCATGTGTGGTCAGCGGCTGATCATAATTGATCATCAGGCTCGTCGCCGTAGAGATTTTATAACGACCTGCAATAGCGATAGCAAAATGATCATTATCGAGTTCCTGTATCGCTCCGGTCTCCGGATCCTTTGCAGGATAGACTGCATTGAAATGGGAAATACTACCTGATAGCTGCACAGAAAATTTATCACTGATCTTCCTGCCGATGATGATTTGGTTGAAAAACGACCATCGATCCGTGCTCTTGAAAGCATCGGGATTAGGAAACTGACTTTCATTCCTGGTGTCCATGGCTCCATTACCAAAATAAGTGATGCTCACCGGGCTTCCTCCGCCTGTCATTTGTTTCAGGAGGGCATACTTGGCATTAAAGTCCCAGGTCAGGTTTTGCTTCGTCAACCCAAATCCAACCATCAGGTTGTTGATGGGCACGTAGCTAAACCCAAGGCGGATGTTGGATGGGGCATATAAACCCCAGAAATCCTGATATCCGTTTTCAACAAGTCCAAACCGGTGTTGAATATCAAACTCCAGTGTATTCTTGAAGGGAACCATCACTGTTTGATTGTCAATGATCCAGATACTCTCAAACGTATTCTTGACGGGCTTGCGCTCTTCCGCAACCATTTCCGCTTCCTGCGCCCATAGGGAGAACCCCTGCAGACAGAGGAGGAAGAGCATACCAAAAAATTTATACTTCGCTGGTTTCATCGCGTTATGATTTTTAGCCTGTTAGTTATTTTCAGCTCCTTGCTGTATCCATTGCAGGACCAGTGCATTATTGGTCGCATTGCTGCCGAGTGGAGGCATGGGTCCATTAGCATCGGTCATCCACAGATAGAGTTCACTTTGCTCAGGAGTGCCTACATTGATATAGCCACCCGTCCAGAGTACATCATAGGCTGTGGCAGTTCTGAGGTCTGGAGCTACAGATCCATTATGACAGCCTGCCGAATTGCAGTTGCCCTCAAAAATCGGGATGATGTCCTGTCCGAAGAGTACATCGACCGTCGGATCCGGTTCGAACGGTAATACCTCGTCATACTTGCAGGAGGCTGCCGTTGTCAGCAGAATGCCTGTATAGATGATCAACTGGATGATGGATTTGATTTTCATATTCGTTTTGTCGGGTTTAACTGCTTTGAATTCAAAATGAACTGACTTCAATTTCAGGAACTAAAATTACCGCCAGTGTAGGGGCATCGAGAATGAGATCAATCAGTACGCGTGGTGATTATGATCATTCCAGCTGCGATGTATTCGGCCACTGGCCGTTGGATGGCGCGCCGCAGTGAGCGTAGTCGAACTATTCTCGCCGCCAACTACCACGATGTATCAGCCACTAGCCGTTGGATGGCGTTCTCGCCGCCAACTAACGCGAAATTATCAGGAGATTACAATCGTCGGGGGCGTATTGCATCCGCCCCCAAAAGTCGGATTTCTTTCGTCAGGGGCGGATGCAATACGCCCCTGACGAAAGCATTCCTCTTGGCAGGCGGCGATACTTCGGCTCCAATACGGCGTTCCTGCATCGGCTAAAGCCAAATCTCTTAATTGCCATGGCTTTTAAGCCGTGGTCAAGTTGAAAAGAATAACCGGGCTTTAGCCCAAAGTATTAGACAAGTTTTCGGAACGCCGTTGCAGGAGTTTGCTCCTGCGACCAAATGGATACCCAATGGAATTCCTATTGAGAATCTATATCGGAATTCTCATGGTCGCAGGAAGTGGGGCGCGATTGTGCGCCCTGGGCCTGGGCGGTGGTGCGCTGCAGCAGCGCAGTTGTGGCGCGCGCC
>JANNSS010000052.1:0-4413 GCA_031402955.1 Saprospiraceae bacterium | reverse complement strand
CGCCCCCGACTATTGGATACAATTGGGGAATTCAAATCCTAAACTTCTAATCTCCTCAGCTTCTCAACTCATAACTATAACCCATCAACTTAAAAACCCATCAACCTATAAGCCAATAAGCCAATCAACCACCCACAGTACTTCTTTTCAACGTAAATTCACCCCTTCAATTACGATCTGTTCAAATGCGCTACACCACTCTTCAGCAACAGGCTTTTTACGAGAATTCCAAAAAATATCTTGGCCATAAGGATGAAACGGCGCTGCTACTGGACGACCTGCCAGTACTGGAAGATCTGGTGCGCTTTCATGAATACAGGTACTACGTCCTCAACGATCCGCTGATCAGTGATTTTGAATATGACCGGCTCTACAAGTTGCTCGAAGCGCTTGAGAAAAAACATCCGGCATCCGCATCACCTACCTCCCCCACCAAACGAGTTTCAAGTGACCTGACTGAAGACTTCGCTACTGTCACCCACCTGATCCCTATGTTATCACTTGACAATTCCTATGACGCTGAGGATCTCAATAAATTTGATACCCAGGTCAGGAAACTCACCGAGCGCGAAAACATCACGTATACGGTCGAGCCTAAATTTGATGGCGGAAGTATTGCCCTGATCTATGAAAATGATATGCTGGTCAGGGCAGCCACCCGTGGAAATGGTGAAATGGGTGAAGAAATAACCATTCAATCCCGTACCATTAAATCATTGCCGCTCGAAGCTGCTTTTTCTTCGTTTGGTATCTTTCGAGCTGAAGTACGCGGTGAAGCTGTCATCTCCAAGGAAAGGTTTAAAGCCATTAATGCTTTTCGTGCGGAGGAAGGGCTTTCCCTCCTGGCCAATTCGCGTAACAGTGCCACAGGTGGCTTGCGTACCAAGGATCCTTCTGAGACGGCGCGCAGACAACTTGATGCTTTCATTTTTCAACTTGGGTATGCAGTGGATAAGAATGGCCGTGATGTCCTTCCTTCCATCAAGTCACATCATGATGCGATTGACTTCCTTGGCAATATTGGTTTTAAAGTATCCAGAGGTGAAAAAAAATTATGCCATGGTATACAGGAAGTAATTGATCAATGTAATCACTGGGCTGTGATCCGGGATGAATATCCTTTCGAGATCGATGGTATGGTCATCAAGGTCGATAGTTTTGATCTGCAGGATATGTGCGGATATACGAGTCATCATCCGCGGTGGGCCATCGCCTATAAATTCCAGGCAAAACAAGCTACCACCAAACTGCTTGATATCGAATATCAGATAGGAAAGATCGGATCCATTACACCTGTGGCAAAAGTTGAACCTGTTTCATTGGCAGGTGTAACGATCTCCTCAATCTCATTGCACAACGAAGACTTCATTACCTCAAAGGATATTCGGTTGGGAGACCAGGTTTTGATTGAGCGGGCAGGTGATGTCATCCCTTATATCGTAAAATCACTTCCGGATCTACGGACTGGAAGTGAAAAGATAGTCAGCTATCCGACGCAATGCCCTTCGTGTGGAACGACATTGGTGCGGGAGGAAGATGAAGCTGCCTGGCGCTGTCCAAATCCGGATTGTAAGGCCCAGATTCTTCAACGACTGATCTTTCATGTTTCAAAAGATGCAATGGACATCGATGGTTTTGGTGAGAAATATATCGTCCGTTTCTATGAACTCGGCTGGATAAAAAATATGGCAGATGTTTACCAGTTGGATTATGATAAAATAGCTGCGCTGGAAGGATTTGGTAAAAAATCGGCGGACAAACTCAAAGCTGCTATTGATAAGGCAAAATCAAATCCGATACACAGGTTGCTCCATAGTCTTAGCATCCATCATGTGGGTCAACGTGCTTCAAAATTGATAGCTGAAAAGATAAACCATTTACTGGATCTGGCGGGCTGGAATACTGAAGACTTTATCACGATCAAAGACATCGGACCTGTCGTTGCGCAAAACGCGATCAAATGGTTTTCGCACGAAAAAAATATAGCTATGCTCCGGGAGATGGAAGCACAAGGTGTCAACCTCACACAGACTTCTTTGGATAAACCTAAGGAACTGATATCTGATGGTGTGTTTTCCGGAAAAACGATCCTCTTTACGGGTACCCTGACCCAGATGGGACGCAAAGAAGCTCAGGAACTGGCCGAAGCAAATGGTGCAAAAAACATCAGCGTCGTCAGTGGCAATCTGGACATCCTCGTCGTCGGTGACAATGCCGGTTCCAAACTCGATAAAGCCAGAAAACTTGGCACCGTTCAGATCCTTACTGAAGAAGAGTTTATAGCCCTGGCTCAGTAAATCTTCAATCCGGAATAATTAATATGCTTGGCACTAGCCAAAGATTCCACCCCGCCGGGCACCAGAAGACACAGTAACTTTAATCCTTTTTTAACTGCTCACTGCTCACTGCTCACTTTTCACTTTTCACTCCCTAAGGCACCACCGGTGTTTTCTCTCCTTTATCCTGGATATAATGTCTTGTATGCAGTAACTGCATTTTGGTGGCCAGGATACCCCCCTCAGATCTTGGGGATTCGTCGATGACAAACTCAAACACATCATCGAGATTGACATAATGTCTTTCAGGTAACTGGGAGAAGTGGAAGAAGATATCACGCCATGTGCGCAGGTCTATGTCAAGATATTTCATAAAGCCATATCCATCCTGTACTGAATAACAATACCCTCTGGCCCTGCATCCGATGGCCCCCCAATCCTCTGCGCGCTGCTCAATGACAGGAAGGAGGTTGGGTATGAGATATCCTGATAAAAACTGATCTGCTTCGTGCAGGAGATCACGGCTGATATAGCGGAACGCCAGAATCTCAACTCGTATTCCCATGTTTTGAAGTGCCTGCACCACACGTTTAAAATCACCATCTCCTGTCAATAAATAAATGACATCAAGATGCTGGCTCTGCAGGAGCATATCCACTGCCATATCCAGATCAGCATTTGCCTTTCCGATGCGTTGTCCGTCCTCATCTTCAAACCATTTGATGGCTTTGGTGATGATTTTAAATCCATAACTGCGAACGATACTGAGGAAACCATTGGTCCGGTCTTTATACTCATAATCTGTCCGCATCCTGGCTTCATCGATCGACATGTACGAATTAAGGCGGATAGGATCTCCATATTGAGAGACATAATCCCGAAGCACATCATAGCGTATGCCGTACCCGCCGCTGCGCCTGATATTCTCAGCGTCAATAAAAACTCCAATCTTCATTTCATGCGTTTTAAAATACCTAACAATAATCTATAAACTGTATTAAAAAATTACTTCAAGCCTCTTTGTATGCAAGGAGGAACTAAAGGGTGTAATCAATTCATTGGTTTCTTGAGTTGCCATCGAAATTTGAATTCGGCAAGCAACTGCCCAGCCTCATCTCTGGCTGTCACCGGCAATATAACAACGCTGGTCTCGTTAGGGTTTACGATCTGTTCAATACTCCGCAGCACATCTGACCCGGTCTCACAAAAATAGTAACTTTTACCTTTTACTTTTTTAAAAAATTCTCCTTCCACCCCGACCAGGATAAATTTCACCCCTTTTCCCCGCGCATGGGCAAAAACCAATGCCCCTGAACTCAATTCGGCCGCCATCCCCATGACCGCCCAAAACACTGAGCCAAAGGGGTTTCTGATCCACCACCGCTCCTTTAGCACGACCACACATACCTGTTCATCAAGTGATTGGATGTACATGCCTGACAGCAGGCCCATGGGCAGGCTCCTGGCCATCCAGAGACGGAATTTCCAGCGAGACGACAATTTTTGCGCAATCGATCGGTCAAATGCCATGTGACAGTTTTTTAAGCAAGTTACGGATTTTGAAAAGTAGCTTTCAGCTATCAGTTATCAGCTTTCAGAATTAGGAAAATATCAAGAAAACTCCACATACAAGGATACTAATGCAAAAGAAGGTTCCAATAATTCGTTTGCCCAACTTATCTATTAGCCCGGAAAGCATCTTTTTTATTTCCTTGCATTGACTGTCAAGCTTGATGTATGTTTCTTCTTCAAGGTAATTCAAGCAATAAGCTAAAAATAGCAAGTACTCCAATTCATTGGCTGAGCCAAAAGCAATGCTTACATACCTTCTGAAATCAAGGTTAGTCAGCTTACCAGCACCTTCGGCAAGATTCGTTGGAATAGAGGAACTACTCCTTCTCAATTGCGATGTCAATCCATACAATTCATGGTTTGGAAAATTCCTTGTAACCTGATAGACATCCAAGGTCAATTGATGAGCCTTTTGCCAAACAAATAAGTTTCTGAAATTTTGCATAAGCAGTGGTTTTATTGTTAAAATAATCCATCACTACCTAAGTGTCCTGAAAAAGCAAAATGTGACTGTATTACTGAACTTTTTTTCGTAATTTGTTCATCCTGATAGCTGATAGCTGAT
>JANNSS010000051.1:0-19298 GCA_031402955.1 Saprospiraceae bacterium | reverse complement strand
TGCATAGGCATACGGTGGTTTGCCTCCTTTCACTGCAGATTCAAGTTTTGCAGTTGAGGTGCCGGGACAAAGAATATTTTCTGTTTGTTTGATCGAGACCGTTAGTGGTAGAATATCTTCCGTGATCGTCACACTTACACTTGCTGAACAACCTGATGCATCTTTCACCACATAGTTGTAAGTTCCTGGTTTGAGCTGCTCTATTTTATGGCTAGCCGCACCTGATGACCATGTATGACCTTCTACACTATAGTTGCCAGTACCTCCTGTTGCTTTCAGGGTGACACTTCCATCTGCGCTTCCGGTATTCGCAGGCGATATTTCTTCGGCAGTGACCGTGAGTGGTTTTGGAGAAGTGATTTCAAAGGATGAAGTCGCTGACGAACCATTAGCATCAATGACCTGCAGTGCATATTGACCTGCCATCAATCCTGTTACGGTTTCACTTGTCCATTCGTTGGCTGGGCCTTTCCATATGATTTTGTAGGGTGGCTTACCACCGGTGACCGTAGATGTAAGCGATGCATTTGACTGACCTGCACACACTATTTTTTGATCTTGCTTAATCGATACCGCCAGCGGTAAAATGTTTTCTGTGATGACGACAGACCCTTCGGCTGTACAACCATTTTCATCGGTGACAATGATTGTATGGGTACCGGCTCCTAATGCAATTGCTTTGGCAACTTTTTCTCCATTGTCCCACACATAGATGTACTTACCAGTTCCTCCGGTTACACTCACGGATGCCTTGCCATCTTTCTGATTAGTACTTGCGGCTGCCTCTACTTTCGTCGTCACAACAAGTGGTTCAGGTGAGAATACTGAAATGACAAAGGTGCCGGATTGACCAACGGCATCAGTAACAGTTAATGTATACACACCATCAGCAAGATTCTGCTGCACAGGTGTTGTGCCATCAACATTCCATTTGTATTGGTATGGTTCCTTTCCACCTGCTACGATTGCTTTGACGCTTCCTTCTTTGGAGCCTGCACATTTTACAGTACTCATCTGTTCTATTGTTATTTCGAGCGCAAGTATATTTTCCCTGATCTCCACACTACCTGTGGTAGTGCATCCGGATACGTCAGTGACGGTCACCGTGTGTGCGCCAGCAGGAAGTTTAATTGCCTTATTTGTGGTTTCACCATTATCCCATGCATAGAGGAAAGTACCTGAGCCTCCAGCGGCTTTCGCTGTTGCTTTTCCATCGACGCCGTTGGTGGAAGCTGCTGCATCAGTGTTGACGATTACTGACAATGGCAAGGGCTCAGAAACGATCGTTGTGGCTGTAAATTTTGTACCAATAACATCCACAACAGTGACCGCATATGATCCTGCTTTTATTTTTTCCAGATTAGATGTGGTTGCTCCATTACTCCAAATGTAGGTGAAGGGTTCTTTTCCGCCTTTTACGGTTGACGTCAAAGCACCATCCGCGTTACCTGCACAATTGATCTTATCCGTTTGTTCGAGGGTGACCTGCAATGAAAGTATGTTTTCTGAAATCGCAACAGATGCGGTGGCAGAACAACCAGCTTCGTCTGTCACGGTTACGATGTGATTGCCGGCAGGTAGTTTTAAAGCTTTGTTAGTTGTCTCACCATTTGACCATGCGTATTTGAATGTACCTGTTCCACCACTAGCTTTTGCAGTAGCTTTTCCATCACTTCCGTTGGTTGAAGCTGGCGCATCAACAGTAGCCGTGGCAGTAACCGCCTGCGGTTCTTCGATCTGAGAGGATGCTGTAAATTTTGTACCTACCACATCAGTTACTGTTACAGAATACGCACCTGCAATGAGATTTTCTGCCATTGCTGCAGCTTGACCATTACTCCAAACATAGGTGAATGGTCCTTTTCCTCCACTGATATCTGTACGCAATGAGGCGGTAGATTGTCCTTGACAATTGATCTGCCCGACTTGTTTGATGATGACACCGAGTGTGGCAATATGCTCTGAAACATTGACTGTAACTGCAGCTGCGCATCCGTTGGCATCTGTGACCGTGAGGGAGTGCTCACCTGCGGAAAGTGTTTTTACAGCAGCAGTGGTGGCACTATTGTCCCACATGTATGTATAAGGAGCATTCCCACCGGTGACTTTAACCTGGGCTTGTCCGTTTTGTGCACCAAGACTTGCTTTTGCCAAAACCTCAGGCACAACCAACAAAGCGGGCGGTGCCGTAAGGGTAATAAAAGCCGAAGCGGTCTGACCTGCAGCATCCGCGATCGTAACAGCGTATTCACCTGCGCGAACATTTATCAACTTGCCTTCAGTTGTCGAACCATCACTCCATTGATATTTCAACGGTGATTTGCCACCTCTGACTGCGGCCTGAATAGCACCAGTTCGGGCATCTGCACAGTTGTTTTCACCCGTTGCAGTCAATACCACTGAAAGCTGTAAAACTTTCTCGGGCACATTAAATCCTGTCGTTGCAGAACACCCGTTTTCATCTGTGACGGTGACGGAATGGGGACCTGCTGTAAGTTTGGAAGCCAATTGAAGGGTTTCTCCATTGTCCCATGCATAGGTCATATCACCTGTTCCGCCATTGACTAATAGATTGACACTTGCATCTCCTTCGGCTGAACCCGAAGATGGTTTGACCACTTCTATTGAAATTGTCAAAGACGGATCTGGAATCTTGTACTTGCCTGTTTTATTTACCCCTTTTGAATCGGTGACCGTGAGTACATATTCGCCAGCGGGGAGTTGCGTGATCTTATCAGTCGTCTGGCCACTAGACCACTGATATGTATATGGGGCTTCGCCGCCAGAGATTTTGACAGAAAGCGCACCAGTAGGTTGTTTGCTTTTACAATCAAGTGGAGTATCCATGGTGATCAGGAGCACCATCGATGCTTCCCATTTCAGGAGATAAAGTCCTTTGTCATCAGTGCCGGTCCATATCGAGCCATCCTGATCGACGTCGAGGCAGTTGACAAACTGGCTGGTGAAGTATTGGCCCGGACCAAAACGTTGGTAGCGACTGGCCTCCACATCAAATCCCGTCATCATGTTGGAAGCTATCCAAACACGGCCTTTATCATCGACGGCGATGTCACGTAGTTTGCCTTCCAGGTTCTTGAGCTCCATAGCGATGGGGGTCCATTTACCCTTGGTGTCCACTTGCCATAGGAAGTCATCACCGAGTATCCACATGTTGGTACCCCAGGCATCGACGCCGACGAAATTTAAAAAGCGTTCGTGCAGGGTCCACTTGTCTCCATTGCCGGCGAGCATACCGTCGTCCGTTGCGATCCAGATCGTGCCATTGTCATGGATAAATATATCATTGATCTGATTGGAAGTAAGTTTTTTGTTGGCCATGTTAAAACGCTGTATCACTTTCAGTGGGGAGAGTGATATCTGGTATGCTCCTTCATCCTGCGTGCCTATCCAAAGTGATTTTGCCTTTGGGTCATAGGAGGCACTGGAAATGACGGCTGTGCCTAATAAACCGACCATGGCAGAAGTACTCCATTCGATGTTAGCATTTCCACCGCGGATGGTGAGGAGATTGGTGGTTCCGGCAGGAATGGATACTTTTTGAACGAGATCTAGGCCATATACTTTATGTAACCCGTCACGGTTAGAGACCCATTTGATATTTTCTTCATCCACCCAGATATTGTTGATAGGGCTGCTCTGGCTCAACTCCTTACAGCGTTCGACGCTCGGAACCATCTCCTGAGCATTCACGGACGAGGTCAGTTGAAAGAAGAATATCAATGAGAGTAGTAATTGAATAGTAGTCTTGTTCATGTAGTGGAAGCCGGGGGGAAAATATGGATGATAAGCGGGTAGGGTGTTTCTATCAGGCATAAACGACATTTCGAGTGCAGTTGTTTTTCAGGAGCCTGATGATCAGGGTCTGTTAACAAATGGTTCCGACCTGCCGGGACCCTGGAAAATGGAACTTAGGCGGTACCAAATGATGGGCAAAGGTATGATTTGAAGGGGAAAAAGGTCAGTCCTATAGTATTTCGGTGGGTATCACGGTGGTTGCAGGAGCAAACTCCTGCAACGGCAAGCCGGATTTCGATTAGGTATCGTGTTGGTCGCAGGAGCAAACAGTTCGACTACGCTCTCTGCGGCGCTCCTGCAACGGCATCTCTCTAGGAATGGCCGCTGGATGGCGTTCTCGCCGCCAGCCATGATGATTCCAAATAGGATTCTCTGTGAATGCCGGTAGGTATCGCAGTGGTTGGCCGAGAGAACTCCATCCAACGGCAAGCCGGATTTCGATTAGGTATCGCGGTGGTCGCAGGAGCAAATGATTCGACTCCGCTCACCACGGCGCTCCTGCAACGGCGGACCGGATTCTTCACTCTTCACTCTTCACTTTTCACTTTCAACGCCTTTGTTCAATAAACTTAAAGGCACCCTGCTCCGGGGCAGCACCAGCACCACGGATCGAATAGATGAAGGATAGCATGGCATAGCGACCAATGGAGTTACTCCTGATTTCTTCAAGATAATTAGGAGTGGCGGTCTGTGAGATACCCCGGTTTTCATCAAGGACGTCGAAGACAGAAAATTTGATCTGGCCTTTATCACCCGGCAGTACATAGCGGGAAATGGATGCCTGCATTAAAGGAAGGGACTGGCTTTCTGCAAACTGATCGCTAGTGTAGAGCTTGTAATCATAGCCTGCATTGAGTCTCCATTTTTTCCAGACGGTGAGGGTGAAATCGATGAAATAATTTTGCAGCAGGGTGTTCTGGTTGAGTGCTTCGTCGGATGAATAGTAGTTGTCTGAAAAAGTCAGCTTAGCTCCAAGGTTATATTCCAACACTTGTGAATTCATATTGGAAATGGTGATTCCGGCCGTCCTTGACCATCTGTTGAGATCCAGCAGATCCGTACCGATCACGTTTTGTGTATTGGTAAAATTGAAATTTCCATCTACTGTAAATCTGCTATGAATGGGTTTGAATGGCCGCCCGTATGAAACATACATGTTCAAACCGGATTCCTTGTCGATGTTGATAGGCGTCGATATTTCACGGAATTCGTCATTGACAAACCGCGAAGTGATGATCTTGCGATTGGTGAGTGTCCCACCGAAGGAAGCAAAAAAGGCTGTTGAAGAAAACTGGCTGAACGCATGGAAATTGATGCTCGCATTGTGATTGTATTCGGCGTCAAGGTTTGGATTTCCGATGTAGAGTCTGAGAGGATCTGCATTGTCCAGCACCGGCGACAATTGAGTGATGGTAGGTTGAGTGATCTTGGTGTTGTAACTGAACCTCAGGTTTTTTCCATTACCCAGGTCAGAACGCCACATAAATCTTGGAAGCAAATGATTGTAGGTCTGGAGGATATCGGTTTCGTTTCTGCTGAGTTCACCGGTGAGCTCGGACATCTGATATTGAAGTCCTGCATTCACGGTATTGACTTCACCACTGTAGCGGAAGGATACACCCGGTCTGTGATATTGAAAGACAGAGGTGTAGAAATTAGATAAGGTGTCATTGATCACCTGGTTACCGTTTTCTACATCATAGACGTCATGGACGTAATCGGCATTGAGGGTGTTGAAATTGTAACTGAATTCGAGGAATCTTCTTTTCTTCAATTGCTCAGTAAAAGATATCTGGCCATCCAGGCGCATATTATTGGACAGGGTGTATTGTAACTGATCCAGTGCATCTGTCTGACCTGTGCTGAAGTATTCAGTGAGTGCATCCAGTTGACTATCCGTATTCTGTTCTCCTGAGGTTACAGTTCCGCTGACTGAAACATTTCTGCCTGTATTGCCAAGGCGTTTGATATATGTGGCATTGGCATTAAGGGATAAGTTGTCACTGGTATTGAGTGTATTGGTCAGAGACTGATTTTCGAGGATATTGTCGGGAACAATATTTTGCAAGAGTGATTCGCTTAAAGATGTACCGTTTCCGAAACCAAGTCTCGCATTGACCTTTACCTGCTGTGTGGAATCAGGTTTGATATCCGAGTTGAATGCAAAACTGTGTGAGCGGTTTTCGGTGTTACTTTCAGTATCCTCGTCTGTATTGAAGGGGTTGGTTGAAATGTTTTCCCTGAATGAATTTTCCAACAGGTTTTTATCAACATCATTGTAGAAATAGCTTGACCGGATATTGAATTTTTTTGATTTCTGCCAGTTGAAATTTAACCCGGCAGCACCTGTGTTGATAAGGCCATTCGATGCCCCGGAACTAAATGGCACGTCCTGAGCGATACTGATTTCGGAAGATCGTCCACCACCACCGCCACCTGACATACCACGCATACCCCCGGAAAAATTCATCCTGTCATTGAAAGAGAATCCCTGTTGATTGATGTTGTTGAGCTGTCCGAGAAAGGAGAGTTGTGTTGTTTTTGTAAACCGATTGATAGCTGCTTTAGCATTATACCTTTCGTCTGTGCCATATCCTGCTTCCGCAGTGCCAAACAATCCTTCTTTGAATTCATCCTTGAGCTGCAGGTCAATGGTTTTTTCACGCTGACCATCATCCACGCCGGTAAATTCCGACATATCCGATTTCTTGTCATACACTTTTACTTTTTTCAGTGCTCTGGCGGGAAGGTTTTTGGTGGCCATCGTTGGGTCCGATCCAAAAAATTCTTTGCCATCAACATAGATGTTCTGTACTTCTTCGCCCTGCGCTTTGATCTTCCCATCAGCACCTACTTCGATGCCGGGCAATTTCTTCAACAGGTCTTCCACGACAGCATTCGGTTGTGTCTGGAAAGCATCTGCATTGTAGGAGATGGTGTCTTTGCTGATCTGGATGGGTGTAAAATCTGCTGTGACCTCGACTTCGGAGAGGATGGTAGTGGCAGGTAAAAGTTTGATTTTACCAAGATCAGTTTCCTCGGTTAAGCCAGAAGTGATAGGCTGGAATAATGGTTCCATACCCAGAAAGGAAACATTGAGTAGGTAATTGCCTTTCGGAACATTTTTAATAGTAAAGGCACCCTGTGTATCAGATGATCCAAACTGCACTAGTGTTGAATCTACTGCTTCGAGCACCATAATGGTTGCGCCTGGAATGGGAAGGCCTGCTGCATCTTCGAGTGCCCCTTTAAAGGTGGTTTTATTGATCTGTGCAGAAAGAGAAAAAGAAATGAAAATAAAAGAAAGTAGAAACGACAGTTTCCATTGGCTTGCCTGAAACATATTCTAAAATTTGTCTTATAAATTATTGCCTGATGATAAACATTTGCTGACCACTTGTTGGCCCACCTTGCTGCATGCCCATCTCTTTCATTTTTTC
Organism: Saprospiraceae bacterium; assembly: GCA_031402955.1. Lineage (GTDB taxonomy): Bacteria > Bacteroidota > Bacteroidia > Chitinophagales > Saprospiraceae > Opimibacter. Next base: position 12,042 of record JANNSS010000051.1, on the reverse strand, counting down.
TTCACGGATTTTTTCAAATTCTTCAGGTGTTACTTCTTTCCCTTTGCTGGGGGCAACGATCACAGACGTATCGACACTATCGAGATTTATTTCTGTGGCGGTGACCATGCGTAAACCATCATTGACATCGACCTGTAAGATCATGCCTGGAAGGCCTTGATAGTCTGATGGTCCGTTGGGCACAGGCAATTGAGGTGAGAACCATGCGACCATGGTCGTCACACTGTCTTCACGAAAAGAAGCTTCCAGGCAATTGTAGCCGAGTATCTCTTTATGCTTTGTTCCGATTTTCCATTTACGTGGTTTTGGCGGACCGGTGATGAGAAATTGCTTTTGCATAAAGTCTCTCGAATCGATCATGGTGTCTTTCGCAAGGTCTTTGTATACTACCCGGTTAGCCCTGCCGGCTCCAAACCGCATGCCCATGGGAGGTCCTCCCGGTGAAGTGCTGGTGGTAGGTAATTCTTCCTGCTTTTGGGCGCGATATAGGGATTCGTCGCCTGAAAAGATCAGTTCAAACTTTGAGATATTATACTGCGGGATCATGTCCTTCATGTCTTGGCGCTCAGGAGGCAGGTTCTTGTGCAGGTCCATTTTTTCCTCGTAGGTAATCATGCCTGAGGATTGGGCGCCAGAGATCGCTGCAGAAAGGATCAGCAAGGAAATAAAAAAGCATTTCATAGGAATGTTCATTGTGCCGCTAAGGTACAGGGATATTCAGGGGCCTTTCCTTGAATAAGGTTAATTATTGTTAATGAATGGTTTAGGCACCAGATTCTGGCCTACTTTTGTCCACACGATGCGCAATCATATCGATATTTCGTTTGCCAGGTTTCTCATGATCTTCAGCCTTCTGCTGCTGGGTATACTGGAATACCTGTGGCTGCGCAATGAGTATAACAACTCCTATCGGGATATGGAGGAGAAACTGAGCCACGTCATGTTTTCTTCCATGCGGGATGTCGAGGATTCCCTCATTTTTTCGAAGTTATCTGCACTGCCGACACACCAAAACTCGAATCATGGCAATTTGACGAATGACCCATTAAGGTTTCAGATCGTCGTCAATACAGAGGATTCGCTGATGACCATTGACAATTGCGGCTTTGAAAGACGGATTGCAAAGGAGGAATATAAATTCAAATCGCGCCATCCGGTCAGAGGCATGCTGCTGCAGGAGCTTACTGCTGATTCTACAGGCCATGACACCTCTTTGATCAATATAGGTCCCATGGTGATGTCCCAGATCCGGCTTGCAGATAGCACAGGTGAATACGCAGGGTATAAGGTGATCAGTTGGCAGAGCGGAGATACAGTCATCCGCGAAGTGATGAGCAGGCCGCAATATGACGTACTGGCTGATAAGAAGATCGCACTGATCAATCCAAACTATAAAGCGGACATTTTCGGTGACTTGCTGCCCCATATGAGTTTCGCACTTTTTATGTGGATCATGGTCGGTGCTGCATTTTATTATATCTGGAAAAACCTGAGGCAACAGATTCAGCTCAATGCCTTGCGGGATGAGTTTGTCGGGAACATCACCCACGAACTCAAGACGCCCATCACGACTGTAGGTGTTGCCCTGGAGTCATTGAATATCTCCGGTGATCTTCAAAGTGCCCATAGCCAAAAATATCTTGAGATCTGCAGAAGCGAACTCAACCGCTTGTCGATGTTGGTGGAAAGAATACTGCATAGCCGCTCTCCTCAGTTGCATTACGAACAGCTTGATGTGAAGCTCGTGCTTGAAGAAGTGATGGAGCATATGAAAGTGCAGTTTGACAAAAAGCATGCTGATGTTTCTTTCCAACAGGAAGGTGATGGGTTTGTGATCAATGGTGACAAGGCGCACATGAGCGGGGTGTTCTTCAACCTGCTTGACAATGCATTGAAGTATAGTACTGAGCATCCGGTCATCAAGTTACAGCTGACAAGACATAATGGAACGGTACGCTTAGACATTGCAGACAATGGTATCGGCATCGACCCGGATTATCATGAAAAGATATTTGAAAAACTCTATCGGGTGCCGCAACAAAACAGGCACGATGTCAAGGGGCATGGCCTTGGATTGAGTTACGTCGCGGATGTGGTCAAACAACATCACGGCAAAATTGATCTGGTCAGTGAGTGCGGTAAAGGAGCCAGGTTTACCATGACGATACCTGCATGGAAAGATGTCCAGACTAATACTTCACCTACCAATCTCAATTAGCACAGGATAATCCATGTCGAAGACCCGCGTATTGTATGTAGAGGACGAAGAAGTATTGGCGATGCTGGTCAGGGACCATCTGGAGCGGAATGGATTTGAAGTGCATTGGGTGGCCAGCGGAAATGAAGCTGAAGCTGTCTTCCGAGAAGTAAAACCTGATTTGTGCATACTGGATATCATGTTACCAGGATTGAGTGGCTATGAAATCGGCAAGGCGATCAGGACCATTGATAAAGCAGTACCGATCATTTTCCTGACGGCGAGGAGTGAATCTAAAGATGTGGTAGAAGGATTTAAATCGGGGGGAAATGATTATCTCAGAAAGCCTTTCAGTCTTGAAGAGTTGATGGCCCGTATCAACAACCTGCTCTCTATGTCTGGAAGAGTTTCTCCCGGGCAGTATAAGATAGGTGATCTGTCTTTCGACCCTGTGCGCATGGTGATCCAGAATGGAGATCAATCTATAAGTCTCTCTCATCGGGAAAATGAGTTATTAAAAATCCTGATCGCCATGGTCGGCAGACCCGTGGAGCGAAAGGAGATTCTCATGCAAGTGTGGGGAGATGATCATTTTTTCAATTCCCGCAATCTGGATGTCTATATCACCAGGCTCAGGAAATACCTGAAGATGGATCCCGATATCCAGCTGATCACGTTGAAAGGGGTGGGGTATCAATTAGTAGAAGGCTAAGGCTAAGGCTGAGGCGAAGGCATTTTAAAAATTAGAGATGCGATTAATCGCGTCTCTAATTTTTAAAATGCCTTGAAATTTCCTTAGCCTTAGCCTTAGCCTCAGCCTCAGCCTTTTACTATCTTTGCCATCCAACATGGAGCCAAAGTTCAAGCGGCAACTGGCCGCAATCGTTTTTACAGATATCGTAGGGTATACGCATCTCATGCACATCAATGAGGATCGGGCCCTGTTGCTCCGCTCACGGCATAGGGAGTTGCTCATAGAACTGCATAAAAAGTATGGTGGCGAGGTGCTCCAGTTTTTTGGAGATGGCACCCTGAGTATCTTCCATAGTAGTGTCAATGCGGTGGAGTGTGCTGTTGAGATGCAGATCGAGTACAAGAAAGATCCGGAAGTACCTGTTCGGATAGGCATCCATGTTGGAGATATCAGTTATGATGGCACCGATGCCTTTGGTGACGGCCTCAATGTTGCTGCGCGTATTGAACCTATCTGTGAGCCCGGAGGTGTATTTATCTCCGAGCGCGTCTTTGAAGATATCCGCAATCATGCCTGGCTGCAGGCTATCCACGTCGGTAATTTTCAGCTCAAGAATATAACCGGTGACACACCTTTGTATGCTATTTCCAGTAAAGGCATGGCCCTTCCGGTGGTAAGAAATACGAGAATACCGCCAAGTCAGCAACTTAGGTTACAGCCAATTAAACCCAAGGGATTTCTGCAGGTTGACGATCAGGAAGGTAAATCGAAAAGCGTAGCATCAATCCTTGCTTTAGCTTTTGGCCTTTGGGGAGTGCATCGGTTTTACCTGGGTAAGAGATTCTGGGGGATTGTCAATTTCGCAGCTTTTTTCATTGCCTTGATGGTTCTCATCGAAGAGAGGTTCCCTTGGTTGTTGGTTGCGTTGGCCATGCTTTCTGTTGTTGAAGGCATTTTGTTTACAGTCATGCCACAGAGTGAATTCGATGCTAAATATAATGGAGGCATGCCTTTCTCTATTAAGGAAAAGAAGGTAAAGAATGCTGAAGAAAAGAAGCGTACGTCGGATCCGGCGCAGACACGCAAATCACGAGGCAACATCATCATCAAGGATGCTTTCATCGCTTACAAATCCGGTAACTATGATCAGGCCAGGAAATATTTTGAGGATGCGCTGCAGTATGATTACAATGACCCGCACACGCATTTCATGCTTTCTTGTTGCCTGTCTATGGCCAAGGATGCCAGGCAGGCTTATTTTCATCTCGCCAGTGCGGTAGACTTCGGATTCCAGGAGTTTGAAGAGATCTATCACAACGAAGCGCTCAAATGGCTTCGCGCTCAGTCGGATTTTGATGCCTTCGTCAAAAATGGATACAGGCAGGTGGCTTATCTGGATACAGCCAAGCCGGCAGATCTGCTCGAATCAAAAAGCTATTACGATACAACGGTCCTGGACCGGATCGCTGACCTCGGTGAGCTGATGGAGCGCGGTGTGATCAGCCGGGATGATTTTGAAGATCAGAAGAAAGGGCTTTTGGGGCACGGATAAAATTGGCACCTCCAACAAAAGTTTATCGCGCAAAGACGCAAAGGCGCAACGTGTTTTCCCTTTGCCCTAGCATCCTCTTTAGCCTTTCTTTAAATTCTCGCGCAACGCCGCAACGTGTTTTCCCTTTTCCCTTCGCCTTTATTTAAGTTTCGCGCAGAGACGGAGAGGCGCAGTTTAACTTTCACATAGCCTTAGCCTTTTTTAGTGGGGTTAAAACCCCACTTTACAAAATCGGTCGTGCCTACGGCACTTGGATCGATGATTTGTAATCATCGATCTTTTTTAGAAATGGTGGTGCATGCTTTTTAGCCTCTTTAGCCCCTTCAGCCTCTTTCGCCTTGTAATTGCAAGTACCATTTCCATAGCCTTATTCACTTTTCACTTTTCACTCTTCATTTTTCACTTAGCCTTAGCCTTCGCCTCATTTCCAACCTATTAACAATAGATTTACACCCCCCCTTTATATTATTAGGCAGAAATTGTACCTTTGCGGCCTGAAAGGTAAAATGCCTGATGAAAAATCACAATATTATGAGCTTAAAGAAGCAATTTTCGAAATCCAAACCAGTGTGCAAGGTGACTTTTACGGTTGATCCTACATTGGTGGAGGGAGCTAAGGAAGTATCTGTCCTCGGAGATTTCAACAACTGGGACCCATCTGAAACCACTATGAAGAAAGTGAAAGATGGTTCTTTTACCAAGACGATCGAACTCGAAGTTGGTCATGAATACCAATTCCGTTACCTCGTGGACGGTACCCGCTGGATCAATGACGCAGCAGCAGACAAGTATGCCCACAGTGGCGTAGCTGCTGAAGAGAACAGCATTGTTGCGCTCTAAATCTGAGCTAAAGCGACGATAAAGAGCTAAAAGCAGATAAAAGGCAGACCCGGGATTGCCCAGGCTGCCTTTTATATTGTCAGGAGTGATTATTTTCGCATCTTGTTTTACCATTAACCATCGTTATGAAAAAGATCGGAATCTTATTTGGAAAGGAAAATTCATTCCCACCTGCATTTGTTGAGCGTGTCAACAGTAAGGGTATCAAAGGTGTGGAAGCCGAATTTGTTAAAGTTGAAGAACTGATCCAAGGCAAGCCTTCCGGCTATGCAGTGATCATCGATCGCATCAGCCAGGATGTACCATTTTACAGGGCTTACCTGAAAAATGCTGCTTTGACCGGTACTGCGGTCATCAACAATCCTTTCTGGTGGAGCGCAGATGAGAAGTTTTTCAACAACTGTCTCTCTGAACATATCAAGGTTCCGGTTCCAAAGACTGTACTGCTGCCATCAAACCAGCGTCCGGATGATACCTCCGAGCAGTCTTTCCGCAACATGAAATTCCCTCTCGATTGGGAAGGCATGGTGGAATATCTCGGTGGATTTCCATTGTATATGAAGCCTCACTCCGGCGGTGGCTGGAAGAGTGTTTATAAAGTGACCAGCTTCGAAGACCTTTTTGCCAAGTTCAATGAGACGGCTCAACTGGTCATGATGCTGCAGGAAAACATCGATTTTGATGCTTACTTCCGTTGCTATTATCTCGGTGGTGACCGCGTTCGCGTGATGCCATACGAGCCTCGCAATCCACATCACCTGCGTTATATCGATAAGCCAGCTATTGATGAGCCTAAGCTGATGAAGGAAATTCACAAGCTCGTATTAAGGATTAATCATGCCCTCGGATATGAATTCAACACTGTTGAGTTTGCGGTGAGAGGTGGCATCCCCTATGCAATCGATTATTGCAACCCTGCTCCTGATGCTGACCTGAGTAGTGTTGGTGAGGAGAACTTTGAGTGGGTGGTCGAGAATGCTGCTGAAATGGCGATCGAAAAGGCGCTGGCCCACAAAGCCAACAAATCCCACATCAACTGGGGCAACTTCATCAAGGCTTCTGTCGAAGGTAAAATGCCAAAAGCCTGATTCCGGATCATTTTTTGATCTGATTTGTTTAGATACTTTGCTATGAAGTTTCATCATCCTGTGCGCATGGCCATCCTTGACATGAACAATAATGTCGAGAACATGGGTATTGCCAGTATCCAGCGGATAGCTGATCGTTTTGCCGTCATTGATTACGAAGTCTTTGATGTTCGGTACAAGCGCGAGATTCCCGGTTTGGACTTCGATATCTATATATCTTCTGGTGGGCCAGGTGATCCGCTTGATGGTGATGGGGTTTGGGACAAGGAGTATTTTAACTTGATGGACCGATTGTGGGAGCACAACCTGCAAAGCACAGAGAAGAAGTTTGTCTTCTTCGTCTGCCATTCCTTTCAGATGATCTGCCATCACCTTGGTATCGGTACGGTTTCATTGAGGAGGAAAGAATCCTTTGGTATTCTTCCTGTTGACAAGACAGATGAAGGCCAGGTTGATCCATTGCTGATGCACCTCAATAGTCCGTTTTACGGAGCGGATTTCAGGCGATACGAGGTAATCTATCCAAATGCTGACCGTCTCAAAGAGCTTGATGCCACAGTCACCGCGCTTGAAAATCCTGATCTTGATATTGATGAAAACCGTGCCCTAATGGCTGTTCGTTTTTCAAATGAATGGTTTGGCACCCAGTTTCATCCTGAAGCTCACCCGGATGGTATGGTTCATTATCTACGCAGGCCAGAGAAGAAGGAGATGATTCTTACGCAGTTTGGCCTCAATACGTATGAAGAGATGATGCACAATGCATTGCATCCGGACAGGCTGGCACATACCCGGGATCTCATCCTGCCGGGCTTCCTCAAAGACGCTATGGACCGTATCCTGGCGTATAGTAAGGAAGGGGAACCGGTCTTTGTGTAAGAGAGTGAGATGCGTGAGAACGTGAGAGCGTGAGAACGTGAGAGCGTGTATTTCTACCTGCCGTTAAAAACGGCTTACATGACATTGCCAGGCAAACTATCCTTTGGCCGTTGCAGGGAGTTTGCTCCTGCAACCATGAGAATTCCAAAGAGGATTCTCTATGGTATTGCGGCAGGTATCTCGGTGGTCGCAGGAGCAAACTCCTGCAACGGCCCTCTCGTTTAAAGTTGAGTAATAACGGAAGCTTTAGGGGATTTAGGGGTAAAAGAGTAATATAGCGGTATAATTATTCTTATGATACCGGAAATACGCCAACGCTACAACGCCCAGTTTACAGAGGAACGATACCAGATCTTTTTAAAGGACCTGCACGATCAGTTTAATCATACACCTGGATTCAGGATTGCGGAGACACCGGTATTTATACCTGCAGGAATAAAGGATAAAATCTTTGAAGCCTGTCACCAGATTGCAGAGGTGATCCTGCGTCCTGATTTTAAATCCCTGACCGAGCCCTCACTTGCTGATTACAACAGGGTGCCCAACGAAGATGCGCATACCACGTTCCTGCAGATGGACTTCGGACTTTGCGAAGGGGTCAACGGAGAAATAACACCTAAGCTCATCGAAGTGCAGGGATTCCCCTCCTTATATTTTTACCAGCATTTTGTAGCAGGATTGTATCGTAAGCATTTCGATATCCCAGAGAATGTCAACCATTTGTTTAGTGGATTTACACCTGAGACCTATGTGCAATTGCTTAAGGATATTATCGTAGGAGATGAAGATCCGAAACAAGTGGTGCTGATCGACATCGAACCATTCAAGCAGAATACCCAGATTGATTTTCATGCCACCCGAAAAGTACTCGGGATCAAGGTGGCATGCGTGACCGATCTCTACAAGCGTGGCAACCAATTATTTTACAAGGATGATGACGGTAAAGAAATCCACGTTAAACGGATTTATAACCGTGTGATCTTTGATGAATTAATTGGCCGCAAAGACCTCGACCTGGAGTTTGCCTTCACAGACGATCTTGATCTTAAGTGGGTGGGGCATCCAAATTGGTTTTTCAGGATATCGAAGTACACGATGCCGTATATCCGCACGGAGTATATGCCACAGACATTATTTCTGGATCAGGTTACACACATACCGGAGGATCTTGAAAACTATGTATTGAAACCACTCTATTCTTTTTCAGGCTCAGGCGTCGTGTTTCATGTGAAGCCTGAGGATATCGCCGCAGTCAAGGATCCATCCCAATACATCCTGCAGGAGAAAGTGAAATATGTGCCGGTTATTAAGACAAAAGACAATGATGCTGTCAAGGTAGAAGTACGCATCATGCTCATCTGGCCGGAGGGTGCGCCGAAACCAATCATCGTCAATAACCTGGCGCGCCTCAGTAAAGGGGAGATGATCGGTGTGAAATTCAACAAGGATAAGACGTGGGTAGGGGGGAGTGTTGGCTTCTATGAATAAAAAAAGAAAAGAAAAGTAGAGACGCGATTAATCGCGTCTCGACTTTTCTTTTCTTTTTTTTACTCTTTTAACGGCACCACCGTAGCATATTCTTCCTTGATCACCGTGGAGTATTTAGCTAATAACTCATCAATCTTCTTTTCGGTCTTGTGCTGGAAGATGAAACCGATATGATATTTCTTGTGGAGTTTCCACCAGATTTCCGAATCAGTGAACTGATCATAATCTGGTTTTTCAAATTTGCTTAGCGTGACGATGATGCCTGCCTGCAAATCATCTTCTAAGGGTAAATGATATTTTTTTCCGGTGAGGACTGCATGTTCGATGTTGGCCCACTCGGTCCAGAGACTTATTCCACTGGCGGATTCGACCATGTCTGTGAGGTGCGCGCCTCCGCAGCGGGCTGAGGTTTCAAGGAACAGAATTTCTTTACCACCATCGCGAACGATGTATTCAGTATGACTGGCTCCATGTCGCAGACCAAAAGCGGCAAGCACTTTTAAATTGAGGTTGATCAGCTTTTTTGCCAGAGCATCTTTGTTGCTCATCGTCTTGGATTGGAAGATGCCTCCACCATGCGCTACTTCGAAAGGCGCATCGAGATATTGAGATGCACGGGTAAAGAGCGTTTCGTCATTATAATTAAGGCTATCCACATGGCATATCGTACCTGGCCTGAATTCTTCGAGGAGATATTCGTGCCGGTGGTCGCCGGTTTCTTCGGACCATTTCCAGAACGCATCTGTATCCGCTATTTTACGAATGTTGAGTGACCCTGCATCTCTTCTTGGTTTGGCGAGCCATGGTCCTTGGCTGGTTTTTAGAAATTGGCGGATGGTATCATCATTAAACAACGCAGTGAAACCTGGAATCGGAATACCTGCATCACGGGCTTCAATACGCATGGAGAGTTTGTCAAAGAAATGTCGGGCTGTGGTTTCGCCCATACCCGGGATCTGAAATTCTTCGCGTAACCTCGCGCCTTTCCATACATCATAATCATCAAGGGCAATCACGCGATCGATTTTATGTGAACGGAACAAGTGCGCAGTACCGGAAATGAGCAGATTGATATCCCATTTACGCCCATCTTTTTCCGGCATAAAGAATATTTCTTCGAGGTCGTCAAAGGGCCACGCTTCGGTTTTGTTCTTTTCCGAAGTCACCAGGAATACGGTATGACCAAGGCGTTTGAGTTGGCGCAAAAAGGCACCTCCTTTAAACTCACAAGAGATGCAGAGGAATACGTAGGTTCTGTCCATGCTTAAAAGTAAAAAGTTTTCCGATATAAAGAAGCTGTCAGCCGTCAGCTATCAGTTGTCAGTTTTTAGCTTCCAGCTTCCAGCTACCAGCGTATTCCTTCTGACATGAGTCTTCACGGCTTGAAACCTGTGGCAATTCAATTTCCTGGCTTGGGAGCCAGTTTTTTCGCTCATGGATTTACGGGATTGTAATAAGCTACCAGCTACCAGCTTCCAGAGTCTTCTTAATACACTACTGAATACTGCTTACTGAATACTACCTCCTGCCTCCGATCTCCTGCCTCCTAACCCCTGCTTCCTGCCTCCTATCTCCTATCTCCTTTTTTTCTAAATTGCACCCCGATTTGCCTAAAAGGATGAAAACACTCTGAATGCGGCCATTTTCACAACTGACACAGGCGCTGCCACATTACCCGATTATTGAGCTCATAGACCAGGGGTTTGAAATCCCTCAATTGGGTAAAAACAGACGGATTTGGGCGCTTTTACCCCATGATTACTACGATTCGGACAAGAATTACCCTGTTTTGTACCTCCAGGATGCTCAAAACCTCTTTGACGACGGAGCTCCATTTGGCAGCTGGTCGATCGACCGGCACCTGATGGAGATGTCTGCTTCAGGCATTGGAGACCTGATCGTCATCGGGATAGACCATGGGGGAAAGGAGCGGATCCAGGAGTACAGCCCCTATTTCCACCGGAAATTTGGGGATGGCCAGGGTAAGGATTATGCCAATTTTATCATCGAAACCCTGAAACCTTACGTGGACTCCCATTACCGAACCAAGGCACACCGGATCTATACCGGGATAGGTGGGAGCAGCATGGGAGGTTTGATCAGCGCGTATATCGGCATCGTCCATCCGACCTACTTCTCTAAACTGATGATATTCAGTCCGTCTTTCTGGTATTCGGATGAGATTTATTTTGATGCCTTCAAGTACAATTACACCCTACCGATGCGCATGTTTATTTACGCGGGGGAGAAAGAGACCCGGTTTATGAGCCAGCACATCAATCAATTTAAAGATGCTGTAACGCATGGGTTTTTTTCAAGTAAACTCACTACATTTAACCTCGTGATCGACCCCAATGGTCAGCACCAGGAGAAATACTGGGGAGACATTTTTCCAGCTGCTGTCAAATGGCTTTTCTTTTCGGATCAAGACGAATAAAGGATGAAATTATTTGCCCTCTCCTCCACAGAGGAACTGCTGGAGAAAGTCGACGTACTATGTGTACCTGCTTCCAAAGACAGGGCTGAATTCGTTTATCAGGATCTCCTCACCCGTATCATCCATGCTGATGCGCTACCCCCTCTCCAGGATTTCCTGGCGATGAAAGCACACCCGGCATTCTTTTTTGGCCATATGAACGGTCACCGGGTCAAGGTGGTCTACTGGTGTGACGCAGAAAAACTCACCGAAGCCAATACGTATTCGCTGGTCAAGAAAATGGCCATTAAAGTTAAGCATGACTGCACTGGAAAATCAGGATTGTGGCTGCCTCATCTCCATGCAAATGAGTTGGTGCAATCCGCCCTCGCCGGATGGACAGCGGGACAATATGATCTGGGATTGTACAAACAGTCAGACAACAATCATAAATCAGGTTCAGAAGATATTTATACATTACTTCCTGCAGGCGTTGCAGAAGAAGTTGCTAAAGATGGTATCACCATCGGACTGGTGCAGCAAGAAGTCATGAACCTCGTCAATACACCTGCAAGTCATAAATCTCCTGCCTACCTCGGTGCCTGGGCATCAAGGAGTGCGGCGCAGTATGGATATTCCGCTACGGTGCTTGATAAGCAGGATCTTACGACGATGGGCATGCATGCATTACTTGCTGTCAACCGTGGGAGTGAACAACCAGCAGTGTGTGTTGTCACGCATTACAAACATCCTGAGGCATCGAAAAAAATCATCTTCATCGGTAAGGGTGTCATCTTTGATACAGGAGGTATCTCCATCAAGGATTCGAAAAACATGCACTATATGAAGAGTGACATGGCCGGTGCTGCTGCAGCTCTAGGTGCAGTC
>JANNSS010000050.1:0-3524 GCA_031402955.1 Saprospiraceae bacterium | reverse complement strand
TACATCCAGCCAGCACCCAATGCCGTCCGGAAAGGCCATGGAATCGCGATCAGGATGACGATCAGGGCGATCAGGTAATACGTAAATACTTTTTTAGCATTTGCTTTCTTCGCATGACCATATCCTACGGTGATCAGGATGATGGCTATCAGCATCATGAGGGTGTGCTCCATGGTAAAAAAACGATGTACCGGGCTGCTCATCGTCGTGGATGAAAAATCAACCTTGGTACTCATAAAATATAACCCTAAACCCAAAACAGCCTGAAGGTGCGTGGCGATCATGGTGAAAAGGCTTAGTTTCTTATCCTGCGCAGTGAAGGGAACCTTACCATCACGTTTGCCGAAGGTGCTGAAGATCGTTGTCACAAGGAGGATCAGGAGAATCCAGCGAAGTCCGGAGTGCGAATGAAGTAGTGCTGATTGCATATCGTTTTGTTTAAGTGAAAGGCGAATTTACATAATTCAATTTTAAGAAGGAGGCAGGAGCCATTACCTTCATTTGTTTTAAAAAAACAAATGTTATCGGTAGCCTCCGTTGGAAGCTGTAGCTTTCTTTCCAGCGAAGGCATCTGGCTGCCGATTGCAGAATCATAGATCATCTTCAATTATCGAATCATGTAAAGGAGCCTCCAGGCTCCAGTTAAAAAGCATAGGAACAAGTTGTGCAGTCATCTCCGTGCACTCCGTGTTCTCTCCCGCTGCATTCAACAAAAATGGCGGGATCTGCGACGTGCGAAAAATTAACCATTTCCCCATTTCCCCAAAACTGCTAACCTCCTAACCTCCTAACCCTCTAATCTCCTAAGCCTTTACAAACACCAGATTATCGGAATCAAGATTGGCCTGCCGCAGATATTGATCGATGACTACTACTTTGACGAGATGACCTTGCTGGTCAATCGCATGTGCCTGGTATCCATTGGCTACCAATAGACTGACAGCCTGATGATGCGGTGAAGACAGATCTTCTGAGATCAGGTATTCCATCACGATCGTCAGATCACTATGCTTCAATGATGAGGCCAGCCCTTTTAAGACCGAAAGTTCTCCACCCTCCACATCAATCTTGATGATAGCCTTATTGATCTGGTTTGCGGTGATCAAATCATCGAGCACAACCGTCTGCACCCTGTTGATCGTCTGCTTTACATTCTTAAACCATTTTTTATCGGTATACGCTCCCTCAATGATCGTGTTGTATTCCGCCAGCGGACCGGGATATTCATAAAATACAATTTCACCGGGAGCTTCTCCTGCCGCATTGTGGTACGCACTGATATTTTTTAATGCAACACTATTGGCTTTAAGTAATTCAAATGAATGCGCAGATGCTTCAATCGCATAGACATGTCCTCTGTCTCCGGTAAGTGTTGATGCTAACAAAGCATAATAGCCATAGTGAGCACCTACGTCAATAAACGTATCTCCCGCCTTAAGGTGTCGTGTTAAAAACTTGGTGAGCCTGATTTCAGAATCATGGGATTTAATGCCGTTGAGAAAGATATCTGTACCTGCTGGCAACAAGGTCTTCATTCGGATACCAAAAAAAGTTTTTGCATGAACAACAACACCCCGTTTGGATACCGGAAAAACCACTTTGTTGAATCCCATCAGCATAGGATATTTCAATGGTCTTTTCAGCAGGCGATGGACTCTGGTAGACCTTGCTTTTTCCTCGGCCTTCAACAGGTCATTCCAGATTTGTTTTTCTTCCTCCACGGCTTATTTCGCTTGTAATTGTTTTTCGTAACACACTATTCTCTCAGGGTCCTGATCATCATATGGGGGAATCATATAAAATCCGAGCTGATGGTATAGTTGTTGCGCTGCCTTCATTTCCACCATCGTGTCCAATATGATTTTATCAAACCCCCTTTCCTTCGCTACAGCGATAATTGTCTCTGCAAGTATACGGCCCAGGTGCCTTCCCCTGTGTGCAGGCTTGACATATAACCTTTTCATCTCCGCAACACCCGCCTCAAAAGTGCGGTAGGCAATGCAGGCCACGATCTCTCCATCCATTGCTGATACAGCGATCAATTTCAGTAGCCCTTCCTGTGCATAAAGTGATTCAATATTGGCCATCTCTGCATCAAAGGAAGAAAAGCAGTCATCATTGTTAAATTCATTTCTGTAATCGATCAGCAGACCAATTACTTCTTCCCATTCCTGTGCGGAATCTGGTGGCCTTATCGTATAGGGAGCATTTGTCAAGAGATAGCTGCGATTGAAAGGTTAAATTTGAGACCAATTTTCTGATTATGGAGCATCAAGCATTTGAAAAGTCCCCACTCAATACTGTCAAGCGGCTTCCCAAAAGGGGTTTTTATGACAAAGAGACCATTTATGGTATTCTGGACCAGCACTATCTGTGCCACCTGGGCTGGGAAGACCAGGGGCAGCCTTATTTGATTCCCACAGCTTATGGACGCAAGGAGGATACCCTTTTTGTCCATGGCAGCAGCAAAAGCAGGATGCTCTCGGCATTGACAGATGGCAGACCGTTGTGCATGGTCGTCACCCTGATCGATGGACTAGTGCTTGCAAGATCAGCTTTTCACCATTCGATGAATTATCGCTCAGCCGTGATTTATGGTCATGCGCGTGAATTGGAAGGCGACGAAAAAATGGAAGCCCTGCGAATCATCTCTGATCAGATCCTCCCCGGCCGCTGGGATGAGGTGAGGCTTCCAAATGACATTGAAATGAAAGCCACCACCGCTCTTGCGATTGAAATCGATACCGCTTCTGCCAAAATCCGCACAGGACCACCGGGGGATGATGACGCAGACTATGACCTGCCGGTTTGGGCAGGTGTACTACCAGTCTCATTAACTTACCATCATCCTATACCTGACCCGGCAATGAAGCACGAGCTCCCTGAGCCACAAAGTATTTATTCCAGACTAATAAGAGAGAAGCAGTAGCTTACTTTCCTATATTAAACTCCGTCTAATATGACAAAGAAAAAACCCACTGCCCTGAATAGAATCCTTCCTTTTGAGCATACGAGCAAACCTATTTTGGATGCCCGTTCCTTTTATCAGCGGCAGCTTAAATTCATGCTCTATGCTTTTGGCTTTCTGACCATTTGCCTGGGAATAGGTATGGTAGGCTATCATTCAATCGCCGGACTGAATTGGGTCAGTTCATATCATAATGCGACCATGATCCTTTCAGGCATGGGCGAAATAGACCATATGCCAACGAAGAGTGCAAAAGTATTCTCAGGCACATATGCGCTTTTAAGCGGAGTGGTATTCCTGGTGACGATCGCTGTGATGCTTTCCCCGGTGGTCCATAGATTTCTTCATCGTCTGCATGTCGAAGAACCGGATGAGAAATAATACCCATGGCCGTTGCAGGAGCGTCGTGGTGAGCGGACGGTTGGTGAGCTGTCGCACATGATGGCGGGTAAGCAGGTCGAACCAGTCGAACTATTTGCTCCTGCGACCATGAGAATTCCAATGTAGATTCTCCATAGGAATTTCGCTAGGTATATCGGTGGTTGCAGGAGCAAAC
>JANNSS010000049.1:0-2257 GCA_031402955.1 Saprospiraceae bacterium | reverse complement strand
GCAGGAGTTTGCTCCTGCAACTACCTGGATTCCAAACGAAATTCCAATGGAGAATCTAAATTGGAATTCTCATGGTCGCAGGAGCAAACTCCTGCAACGGCCGTGCCCATTTAAACATCGGGTGTAATGCAGTTTGGAGCTATTTACCGATCTTTGCCCTCCCTCACATTGATTTTTAGAACTTTTTCAGGCTTTTGTTATTTATAAGATCATGGAATCCACGACAACAATTAAAAATCCAGTGCTCATTTATACCGAGCAAACCCCTAATCCTGAATCACTTAAGTTTGTGACCAATAAGATGCTTTATGCCGGGACAGCTGATTTCCGTACGCGGGAACTGGCAGATGAATACTCTCCCCTGGCAGCGGCCCTTTTTGACCTTCCGTATGTCAAGTCAGTCTACATCTGTAATAATTTTGTTACCCTGACCAAGGAACTCAATTATGCGTGGGAAGACCTGATGATCCGTACCAAGGATTTTATCAAGAACTATGTGGCCGAAGAGAAACCAGTCATCCTGGATGGTTTTGCTGAAGCCATGACGGCTGAGGAAGACAAAAGGATGTCCGAAATCAATTACAGCGAGGACGATGGGGAGATGGTCAAGCGCATACGCGAACTGATCGATACCTACGTCAAGCCCGCAGTTGAAATGGATGGAGGCAATATCGAATTCAAATCATACCACGATGGTGTCGTCACGCTCATCATGCAAGGCGCATGCAGTGGATGCCCTTCAAGCACCGTGACGTTGAAGTCAGGTATTGAAGCCATGCTCAAGCGTATGATACCTCAGGTGAAAGAGGTGGTGCAGGAAATGGCTTAAGGCATAGGGCATAGAGCGCAATGTCATTCTATTTAGTAATACATTGTGTCCGTCATTTTATATTGACAAATCATAGCTCCCCTTTCTTTAGAAAATCATTTTCGTACGGTAGGTCTCTTCACATATAAGAGACCGGGGGTGAGTTCTGTGTAAAGCCGTGAGCCATCTTCGCACTCCGCATTTTACCATCCCGTTCGGGTTGCAGGAGCGAGCTAAGTGAATAACTTTTCCTTCGCTTTAGCCTTAACCTTTCACATTTACGCCTGTGCCCGCATCAAAGAAATGCAATTTGCTGCGGTCGATAAACAAGGTAGCATGTTGTTGTTCAGCCGGAGAGGTTTCGGGGCGGAGGCGGGCGATCATGGAAATGCCGCCGATCTTAAAGTAGAGATAACTGTCACTGCCCATTGGCTCCAGGATATCAGCAAGTATCTGCATGGGCTGGTAGGTAGGGATATGGAGATTGTTGTCGCCGTGAATATTTTCCGGACGAATGCCAAAGACATAATCACCTGAAGGGGTGGAGGCAGAAATATATCCTCCAATGTCCAGCGTGAAAGAACCTGAAGCATCCCTGAATATTTTTGAGTCATCAAGTTTGCCGGGAATCAGGTTCATGGCGGGGCTGCCGATGAAACCTGCCACAAAGAGATTGGCAGGATGATCATAGGTATTCATCGGCGTATCAAATTGCTGGAGGACGCCGTCTTTCATCACCGCTATCCTATCCGCCATGCTCATCGCTTCGATCTGGTCATGGGTCACATAGATGGTGGTGACACCAAGTTTGCGTTGCAGTTTAGAAATCTCCATCCGCATCTGCACACGCAGCTTTGCATCGAGGTTACTCAGCGGTTCGTCAAATAAAAAGACTTTTGGATTACGAACGATCGCACGACCAAGTGCGACCCGTTGACGTTGTCCACCGGACAAGGTGCCGGGCTTACGTTTCAGATATGGTGTCAATCCCACAACCTCTGCAGCTGCTTCTACACGTTCAATGATTTCTTTCTTGGGAACCTTCTTGAGTTTGAGTCCAAATCCCATGTTTTGAAAAACAGTCATGTGCGGATACAGCGCATAGTTTTGAAAAACCATCGCGATGTCCCTGTCTTTTGGTGCAATATCATTGACCAACCGATCGCCAATGTAAAGTTCGCCGGATGTGATATCCTCCAGACCGGCGATCATGCGCAGCGTAGTTGATTTTCCACAACCGGAAGGACCAACAAGTACAACAAACTCTTTGTCCCTGACATGCAGCGAAACATCAGATACAGCCTCGGTGGTGCCATAACGCTTGATGATATTTTTTACAATTACTTCTGCCATAATATTTCGCTTCTATTTTAAAATACCTCCTTGATTTACGAACTCAAGATCCTGCTTTTGGCTTAGGCCTCGGAAAGGTACGGACGGGACGCGTCC
>JANNSS010000048.1:0-3744 GCA_031402955.1 Saprospiraceae bacterium | reverse complement strand
CCGCACCAGAAAACTTCCCGGTGGTATATACATTGCTATAGATCATGATGGAAATGTTCATACCACTGGGTCATTTCTTGCAACTGCTGATTTCGACCCCGGGTTGGGTACTTACAACCTTACTTCTGCTGGAGACAAGGATATCTTTATATCAAAGGTTGATGCAGCTGGCAACTTTGTGTGGGCAAACAAAATTGGAGGTTTGGCAGCAGACATTGGAAGTTCCATTGATGTGGACAATAGCGGGAATGTATATGTGACCGGAGAATTTCGTCAGACTGTCGATTTTGATCCAGGTCCGGGGACATTTAATCTTACCGCCGGAGGCCCTTATGCAGTTTTTGTTTTAAAGTTGGATGCAGCTGGTAACCTTGTTTGGGCTAGGCGCATTGGTGGGTCAGGGTTTTCTGAAGCTCACGGGTTCTCAATTGCAGTTGACGGCGACGGAAATGTACATTCAGTGGGTCGTTTTACAGGGACCGTTGACTTTGATCCAGGCCCGGCCACAGTAAACCTAATGTATGGACAGGGCGGAGGAATATTCATTTCCAAACTTAATGCCTCCGGTAACTTTGTGTGGGCAAAACAAATGGGGGGACAAGAACACATAGATGCCGCATATTCAATAGTCGTGGATGGTAATGGAAATGTATACACCACAGGTGAGTTTTGGGGTACTGCAGATTTTGATCCAGGTCCGAATACCTATCATTTAATTTCTGTTGGGTACAATGATATGTTTGTCTCAAAGCTTAATAGCTTGGGCGGCTTCATATGGGCAAAGAAAATTGGAGCTGACGGTACAATTTCTACAACTGGAAATTCGATTGCCGTTGATGCAAATAGCAATGTATATACCACCGGGAAGTTTTCTGGTGCGGTTGACTTTGATCCAGGACCGAATGTGTTCACATATACTTCTTCGGGGGCTGGGGATATTTTCATTTTAAAACTGGATGCGTTAGGGGCGTTCGGATGGGCAAAACAAATTGGCGGTACCGGATCGACTGATGCGGGGTATTCTATTGTTTCGGATAACAATGGGAATGTTTACACGACCGGCGTATTTAACGGCACCAATGTTGACTTCAATCCTGGCCCGGGCACATACCTCCTCACGGGTTTGACAGATATGTTTGTCATTAAGCTTGATGACCTGGGCGACTTTGTTTGGGCCGTGCCAATGGGAACTTTAGGTAGTTCTTCTCCATGTGTCGGATATTCTGTCGCATTAGATACAATTGGAAATATTTATACCACAGGTGACTTTAACAGCACTCCTGATTTCGATCCCGGACCTTTAGTCTACAATCTGACTTCTGCGGGCGGCGCTGATATCTTCCTTTCAAAGCTCCAGGAGAATTGTCTGACATTTGGAATAGATATCCTCACGCAGCCTGCAAATCAATTTTCGAATACTTGTAATCAGGCGACTTTCAGTGTTACGGTGCAAGGGGTACCACCAAGTACCTATGCATGGTACAGGAATGGATATATCATTCCCGGGGCAACAGCTTCAACATACACTACTCCGGTCCTGACGATGAGTGATAATGGTGATGAATATCACTGTGTCGTTTCCAATTGTGCTGGTGTATTTATGGAGACAAGTGATGTCGCAATATTGACAGTACTACCTTGCGTATCAAGTCTGCCAAACATTTCTCTCAGCGCCTCTACTATCGAACCCAATGAGGACCTGACTATTACTGGTGTGGGATTCACTCTTGGCGGGTTGGTTGAGTTGACTATTCGAAACGGTTTTGGAGATGTTGTAGGTGATAATATCCCTATCACCTACATCGCTCCAGGGATGTTCTCGTACGTGCTGCCGATCACTGCGGATTTTATGGATGGCAGGTACACCGTTGTAGCAAGCGATGTGACTTCTGGCAAAATTGCACCACAAAAAACCTTTAGGGTGTCCAACCCATTGCTTTCAACATTATTCATTCGATCTCCGACATCCACATCTTTTGTTTCTCCAGGCAAAACTTTTGATATTACATGGACCGACTATGTCACAGAAAAGCCAATAACAGGGCAAACTGGGAGTATTATAAAAGTGTACCGCGTAGAAGTAAGTATCAACGGTGGAAACTCATGGAGTCTGATCAAACATCATTTAGATGACGCGCATTCTGGAAAACTGAATACCTTCTCAATACAATACGCTGTTCATGAGGAAAGCTCTTTCATGCTTCGTGTGACCGATGTCGGTACTCCGGGGAATGTTGATCAGACAAGTCTGATTTTTATGTCCGACTGCAGTGAAGGGGGCTTTGTTGCAAGTCTTGAATGGGACCCTACTGTGCCTTCAATTAGCAGAAGCCCTGTAGGACTTGCCGCAGATGGTACTGCCCGGATTTTTATCAAACTCTCTAAGGACCCAATGAATACGAAACAAGTCAGTTTCATTGAGGCGAATCTTGAAACCATAGGCAATAACTATTCAGGCCCTGAACTCCTGGGTAAAATCATGTATGCGACAAATGACACTTCATACTCTGAAGAAGCAAATGCAGCAAACTCAACTTTTGATGCGCATTTTCCTGAAGCCAATGGGACTCAGAATGCGGCATCGTACCGGTTTTGGCTTGTCGCGCCCGATGATTTTACCACCGACATTAATGCAGAATCTTCAGAAAGATCAATACAAGCCACGTTTACGTTTATCTACACGGATAATACTGAAGAGACCATTCAACCGTGTGCGCCAATCATAATTTGTCGACCGGCATTGTTTTTTGTTCATGGTCTTGGTGGCAGCGCGGAAGAGTTTAAAGCAGCCAGGTATTCTACCACCAATGCTGACCCAGAAAACTTTGTAAGGTCTATTGAATGGCAGGTCGCTAAGAGTATAGATATTAAAAAAATTAGTCCTTTAGTTGAAAATGCCAATATTCTTCTCGAAAGGAGTTTCGATGAAAACGTCTCTTATGAAAACTCAATTAAATCCGCGTTACGGCAAATGCACAAATATGGTTTTGCCAATAAGCGTGTAGATTATGTCTGCCATAGTATGGGTGGCTCCGTTGGTCGCACAATGATCAATCATGGTGGCGAGCGTTACAGTCCAGGGATCATTTCGTATCAGAATTATAGCAAAGGGTATATCAATAAGTTTATTACCCTTTGCACGCCCCATAATGGTTCTTATATCGCTGATTTGACGATTGATATATCTCACCTTGCAGTCGGTACACTCACGGGTTACTTATTGAGACCGTATCAGTTGCTCTCCATGCTTTGGGACATTTCAGGCGATAACGCCTTAAACCTCGTCACGCCAGGTGGCCTGGAAGACTTGCAGGCACATTCGGATGGGGTCATCCTTAAACAAACTACTATCGTGAATCATCTGATCAGCGCTGACGTTGATTCTACGAATACCCTTCCAGAAGAGGAAATACTCAGTCAATTATCGTCCCATAAAGTGCCGGGGTTCTTATATCCAAATAACCTGTTGCACAACACGATTAGTTTTTTCTACGGTAACACAGATTACTTTGCACAATCTGACGGAATTGTCCATCTTTCAAGTCAACTTGCAGGTAAGTCTGGCACGACAGCTGTTAATATCAAGACTAATCCCACCGGTCTTGGAAATACGTCGATTATATACGGCAAAGACAAGGTGCATACCGGAATTCAGAAGGATCTGGCGGTGGGCACGAGAATCAAGAAACTCTTGAACGCACAGATGGTTTCGGGTTATTTTGATAGCACCATTCCTGCAAATCC
>JANNSS010000047.1:0-33837 GCA_031402955.1 Saprospiraceae bacterium | reverse complement strand
TGGTTTCCACCCCGGTTTTGTTGTGTGACATGCTGCACAGTCCGTTGTCAGTCCTATTGACTGGTGGTTTGGATTGGTCGTCGCTAGAAAATCTCCTTCGTGACACGTAATACATTCAGGAGACACTTTGGAATAATCCGTTCCGGTATGGCACTTTGAGCATTCATCGATATCGTGACCTTGTGTCAGTGGAAAGAAATCATGGTTGATCCCCGTCC
This sequence comes from Saprospiraceae bacterium, assembly GCA_031402955.1. Taxonomy (GTDB): domain Bacteria; phylum Bacteroidota; class Bacteroidia; order Chitinophagales; family Saprospiraceae; genus Opimibacter. Next base: position 33,619 of record JANNSS010000047.1, on the reverse strand, counting down.
CGCTCCATTCAAAAGCATCCGGTTTGTGACATTCAACACAGTTTGTTGCAAATCCCGCTTTGGTATGATCCGGGTCCGTCGTTGCGGTATAATCAGCCTGATGACAGCTAAAGCAATCCGTATCGAGCGGATCGAAGCGAAGATCGGTATCTGAGATATGACATTCGTTACAATTAGCAACCGCGTGCGCTCCTTGTAATGGAAATGAATTCTGTCGGTGTAGTTCTGTGATATTGTTGATCAGCCATGAGTTTGAATCATGGCATCTCGAACACTGATCACCAACGGATTGCTGGTGCACATCAAGGTGGCAGGAAGTACAATTGGATTGGGCTTGACTGAATTCAAGGTTGTTATGGCATTGTCTGCAATCAATCACTTCGTGCTGACCTTCCAGTTCAAAGTGTGTAGTATTGTGTTCAAACGTAACCGAATCTTTGGAAATGGTCCAGCTATCAGCGGCATGACATGCATCACAACTGATTTTCAAATCTTTACCATGAGGCGACTGGGCATACAGCCCGCCTATGGTAAAAACCAAAACTATTCCACACAAGATCCGTCTGATTCTTCTCATACGCTTTCGCTCTAAAGACCTTATTAGTAAATATCCCACCAGTACATCTCCTGATGAGTTGAGTATTACTAAAAAAGGGTCTTATTAGGGGCACATACTTCTTACCCCCTTGTGGTGTGGTTATACAAAAGTAGGGATTTCGTTTCTTGATTGCCTTTAAATTCCCTCCCAACGGGCCTTTTTTCGGACTGAGCGTACCTTCCATACGCTTTCAGCTCTGTTTTTTCGTTCGGACAAGGGATAAAAGCCCTTCTATAATAATCCCTTACTCGTTTTAGAGTAGATGATTATATCTTTCATTCTCCATGACATGTGGCGCACTCAAACTGTTCTAACTTGTATTGCACCACCTTCTTTCCGTCCTGTAATTTCTCTTTGTGACACTCTATACATACTACATTCTTGTGGGCGCCCTCCAAGACAAATCTTGCGGTATTGTGATCAAAGTTGCTTGGTTTCCAGGCTTCAAACGCATGGCACCTTTTGCAATCTGTTACCCCTTCTGCTTCAAACTGGGTTTCGTGGACATTATCATGACAGGATGTACATTCTGTTTTTAATCCGGTAAATCCAACCTTTCGTGTGGTGATGGTGATCGTATCAGGAACGTGGCACGCGATGCACGCGGTGGATGCGTGTTTTCCCTGAAGCTCAAAGGTGGTTTGTTTGTGATCAAAAGCCACATCCGCCCACGCATCCGTCGTGTGACACTGGTTACAGGCTTTCTGTGGATAGTATTTTTCGGTTTGGAATCCTTCATGGATATCGTCATGACAATCAATGCAGTTTTGTCCGATATTCTTAAACGACCATTCCTCTTCTTTTTTGTGACAGGCAAAACAAGGTGTCGCCAGGTGTGCGCCCACCAATGGAAAGGGCCCATTGTTATGTTTTTCAATAGTATACAGGGAGCCCATAAAACCCTCCACAGAATGACAATCCCTACAATCCGGTTTTAGGGTTGCTGTGATAAACTGTCCCTTGTGAAAATCATCATGACAATCAGCACATCGGTTGTGTTCCAGTGGATCTGTCATTTTGGTCTCATGGCACTTTTTACAGTCCACGGTGATGTGTTTCCCCTCGAGTGGATACCCGGTAAGCTCATGGTTAAAATCCTTTTTGTTTCGGATTTTCTGGAACGATTCCTCCACGTGACATTGTCTGCAATCCGTGCCAAGTTTTTGTTCGTGGACATCATCGTGGCAGGTCACGCATGTATTAAAGTCTTTGTACTTATAATCCTGAAAAACATTATCCGGTCTGGCCTTGGTCTCCAGTTGATGACACTTTGCACAATCCACCGTCAGGTGCTTACCCACCAATGGAAACCTGGTCGTGCTGTGATCAAATGTACTTCTGCCGGCAAATTCCTGAAAGGATTCCTCCGTGTGGCATTCTTTACAGTTCGTACCGAATTCTCCATTGTGGACATCCTCGTGACAGACAACACAACTGTTAAAAGGTACTCCGGCAAATTTTTGAAATAGCGCGCTGTTGACAAAGGTTATCTCGTGGCACCTTTTGCAGTCCACGTCCTTATGTTTTCCTTTTAACGGAAATTTCGACTTGGCGTGATCAAAGAATGGTGCGGGTGCAAATGCTTCGGTGTTGTGGCATTTGGCACAATCGTTCGTTGAAAGTGTATTGTTGTGCGCATCCTTATGACACGATATGCAGGTTGTTTTTAATCCCAGGTAGGTGTTTTCCTTTTTCCTGAGCTCGGCCGATTCGATCCGGTCATCCTTGTGACATGCATTACATTCTGCCTTGATGTGGGCGCCGGTCAGTTTGTAGCCGGTGAGATCGTGATTAAACTTTTCGGCATCAAAGCGGATAATTTCAAAGTTGCGCCCGTGATGATCGCTATGACAGGAAAAACAATCTTTACCCTTTACCTCTGAAGAAGAGTGGAAACCTTTTTTCTGGTCTACCCGCGTTTTGATTTCCTTATGACAATCAAGGCATTTCTCGTTTGAAACTTTGTCGCCCAGCACATGACATTTGGTGCAGCTTAACATACCTTCAAGTTGGGCATGTGGCCTGGCGAGTTCACCGGGTGATATCTGGCTAAAGGCATGATTGACCCAAAACACAAAAAGTGCTATGATCAGCGTGATGGCCTTCTTTGTAATATGTGTTCCTGATAAAAACATTTATCGTTTCTTGTTGTGCTTCAAGAGTGTGTGCCCAAACCTGGTCGTAATCATGACTCCTGCTTTTTGTAAAAACTGTGTTGGCAATTCTCCGCCGGCAAAAATATAGACAAGATCGTTGTCTATTGTCTCGGTCTTGTTTTCAGGCATTATCAAGGTCACAGTCGCTTCTTCAATCTTCTCAATATTTGAATTAAACCGTACATCTATTTTCTGTTCAGCAACTGCCTTGTTTATCTTTTCACTGTTTTTTACTTTGATTCGTTGAAACGCTTCGCCACGGTAGGTGAGGACAACCTTGTTTTGTTCGGAAAGCGATAACGCAGCTTCAATCGCAGAATCTCCTCCACCAGCAACGATCACGTTTTTTCCATCTATGAGTTCGGGTTCAAGTAGTCGGTAGGCTACTTTTTCCAACCCTTCACCCGGCACGTTTAATTTTCGGGGGGTGCCCCTCCTGCCTATGGCCAGTAATACTGATTTGGTCATATACATTTCACCTGTCTGCACCATCACTTTAAAATATTCTCCTTCTTTTGAAATAGACTCCACCTTGGAGTGTTCTTTGATCGTAATATTATTAGCGCTAAGGACTTTCTCCCACAGACTCAGTAATTCTGACTTTTTAGTTTCGGTGAGTTTTACTTTTCCAAAGAGCGGCAGATCCATCGGGGAGGTCATCACGATTTTGGATCTGGGAAAAGAGTATACGGTACCACCCAGGGTGTCCTGTTCCAGAGTAATAGTTTTTAATCCCAACCGCTTTGCCTCCAACGAGGCTGAAATGCCAGCAGGCCCGGCTCCAATGATAACAAGATCGTATTCATTCTCTTTTGCTTTTGAAATCGCCTTGACTATATTATCTACTGCCTGTTTTCCCTGCTCAACACTGTTCTTGATCAATCCCATTCCGCCGAGTTCGCCGGCAATATAAATACCTCTTACGTTGGTCTCAAAATCCTGCTTTACGTGTGGAAGGTCTACGCCTCTTTTTTCGGTTCCGATCACCAGTGAGATAGCTTCAACCGGACAAGCATGAAAGCACGCTCCATGGCCTATGCATCTGGATGCATTGATCAAGGTTGCTTTACCATTTCGAATGCCTATGATTTCTTTTTCCGGACAAGCCTCTATACAGGCTCCGCTTTGAATGCAGGTATCAACATCTATTTCGGGGTGTAGCGATACGGGTTCGTGAAGTCCTTCCTCTTTGGCTATTTTAATTTTTGCTTCTACCTTCTTCGAATTTCTTTTTAACTGCCGGACATAGATAAAGATGGTAAGCAGGATGAGCCCGGCCACAATAGAGTAAATGATAAATTTTTCCAGGAATACTTCCATGATCAGAATATCCATTTATACCCAAAGGCAATCGTAATCGCTACGTGGATCACCATGATGACCAGCATGATCAACGCAAAAGGGAGATGAGCCACGTGCCAGTATTTAAAAAGGGTCTGCATGGTTTGTAACCTGCTGATCCTCGCATTCATTGTCATTTCGTTGCCCACCAGTTTCATAACGCCTCTTTTATCTTTTCCGGAGAGGTCTGTCTGATTGAGCAACCCTTTCACCGTTTTTCTAATACTGCGGTTGTGCCTGATTCGTTCTATCACTCTGGACACAAACCCTCTATCCCCGAAGTCAATTTGTTTTTGTGTCGTTGATATCAGCAATGTGTACATGGCCTTGTTAAGTCCATATTTCTCACTTAGGCTGCGACTCATGGTGTCTTTCATTTCTTTAATCTCCACAAGACTTAATTCCCTGCCTTGAATCGTCCTGGGTATCTGGATATAAATAAACCTTCCTATAATTCCACTTAAAACTACTGCGACCATGCTCCAGAAGCTTATAGAAACGATACCACCGAACTTAAAAGCCGTATGAAACAGGATTAAAAGGGGACCAACCGAACATAGAAAAATGTGAAATTCCAGCCAGTGCTTTAATACACCAACCCGGGGGAGGAACTTTTTCTTTTTCCTTCCGATATAGCCAAAGACCCCGATCAGGATTAATACGGTGCCCAGGATCCCTAATCCGTGCCCATATGGACCACTAGGTTTGAGTGTGTCGTGCTCTGGATGAAATGGCCTTTCTTCAAGGCTTATGCCGTAGTAACTATATCCCCAGTAACAAAGAAATATAAATACTAAAACTGTAATTGAAACAAGGGTCCCAATATAGATTCGATGTGCCAATCCGGTCATGCGCCTGGTTTGTGTTCAAAATGCTCTGCGGGGGTGGGGGGTACTCGTATTCGTAAAACAACTATGACCCGGTTGGTGTGGATGGGATAAAGCCTGGGTTGTTTGTCCTTTTTGCCTATTAACGATCAAAAGTAGAAAAAAATTTAGTGCCTTTTGATCACAGTGATGACGATCATTTATCCTCATGATAAATGTCATGTGTCTGTCCGCCTTACTGATGAGCGATCATTCGGCCAAAAACATGGGCTTACTTCCTTGTGGTCAGAATCAACAGGTGTGATTCTTTTTTTACGGCTTGATTAAAGAGCCCTTTACGATTTCATCCTCCGGGCGAAGGTTGAGTTCTCCTTCTTTTGTGATGTGCGTCATCAGGTTCAGAATATTATTACCATACATTTGGCTGGCATCCTCAGGCATTTCACATTCCAGGGCGGAGTTACCTATGATGGTTACACCATTAACTTTAATCGTCTTGTCGTTTTCGGTTAGCGCACAGTTTCCGCCTGTTGATGCAGCAAGATCGACAATTACTGACCCGTGTCTCATGTGATTGATGGTATCGGCTTCAATCAGGACCGGAGCTTTTCTGCCTCTGACCTGCGCCGTACAGATGATCACATCTGCCTTGGACGCTCTCGCCTGTACTTCGGCGCGCTGTCTTGCCAGGTATTCGTCGGATTGTTGGACAGCATATCCTCCTGCGCCTTTGTCATCCGTAGCTCCTGACACTTCAACAAATTTTGCGCCGAGACTTTGTACTTCTTCTTTTGCTGCAGACCTAACATCAAACGCCTCAACGACAGCGCCGAGTTTTCTGGAGGTGGCGATAGCCTGTAATCCTGCAACGCCAGCGCCGATCACCAACACCTTCGCGGGTCGAATGCTGCCTGCCGAAGTGATCATCATTGGAAAATATCTTGGCAGGCTTTGAGCCGCCAGCAAGACGGCTTTGTATCCGGCAATAGATGCCATGGATGATAAAACATCCATCGCTTGAGCAAGCGTCGTACGGGGAATCATGTCCATGCTCAGGGACTTAAATGGGTATTGTGACAGTCTGCTGTTAACTGTATCGTCCTGATATGGTCTGAATTGTGATATCAATAATGCCCCTCCGTGGATTTGCGCCAGATCAGATTCTTCGGGAGGAAATATGGTGACGATGATATCTGCTTCTTTAAGTATGGCATCCCGACTCTTTGTCTGGGCCAATCCTTCATACATAGCATCGTTGAACCCTGCCTCAGATCCGGCTCCTGTTTCAATCCACCAGGTAGCGTCCTTTATTTTTGAGCGTTTCACGTTGTCTGGCGTGATGGCGACCCTTTTGTCCCTGTTTTCCTTTAAAACCCCTATGATTAATGACATGATATTTTTTGTATTAGCGTCCCGAAAGATAGTAGTATTATTTGCTTTGGTTAAATGCCGTATTATTTTAGGGCACCATAGAGACTGCTGAATTCGTTTCTTTATTGAGGCACCTTTGGGTTGCAGCCCATTTGTTTTTTGTTTTTCTCAACACCCTTTGCAATGAATCAAACCTTAGTGCTTATTCATGGATATGGCTTTGACCCGCGCAGCTGGTTGCCTCTCGAGGTTGCTTTTGACGGTTTTCGGATGGTCCAGCTATCGCTACCCGGATTTGGAAGCCATTCCCCTCAGGAACCCTATTCCATAGCGTCACTGGCAAAAAAATATTGGTCGCAGCTTAATGTTGATGATCATGAGCGTGTTCATCTTGTGGGGCACAGTATGGGTGGGTATGTATGCATGGAAATGGCGGCGCAACAACCAGATCGGATATTAAGTCTGGCATTAGTTCACAGTCACGTCTTCGCGGATACTGAAGAGAAAAAACAACAACGGAGTGTCACCATGAAAGGAATCGAGGAAGAGGGTCGGGCGTTTCTTGTCAAAAAGATGATACCTTCCTTGTTTGCCGATCAGATTGGATTCAAACCAATGATTGATCTTTTGGTGGCCAGGGGTATGGTGTATGAAGATACAGCGTGGTTGTATGGGGCGCAGGCCATGCGAGATCGAAATGATCATGCTGTAACATTAAAAAATATAGCAGCCCCGGTGTTGATGATTATGGGAGAAAAAGATATAGCCGTGCCACTTGACTTGGCCTACCGGCAAGCAGGTCTTTCAGCCCGGACCACCCTTCTTGTATACTACGGTATCGGACACATGGCCATGTATGAAAATACCAGCCGGCTGATCTGTGACTTGATTTTGTTTTACTCCCTTGTTAAATAGCCGGCTGTTTCTTTCGTTCTACATTTTATACTTTTCAAGAAGCGCCTGATTATCGGCAATATTTTTCTTGAGTTTTGCTATCGATTTTTCTGCGTTCTCCTTCGCTTTTTGCTCTTTTATTTCATCATCCGGAGAGAGTTTTCCCTTTTTTTTGTTTTTCTCATACTTTTCTAAGCCCTTCTGATAGTTCTCCTCCGCTTTCGCAAGTTTTTTCTGGTCTTTTGCAAGGTCAGCTTTGGCCTTGTCAACTTTCTTCTGGGTTTTTTCATCCAATGTGACGGGTGTATTGGTCGTTTGTTGAATGCTGGTTGTTGTTGTTTGTGCTTTAAGTTCGCCAGTCATGACGATGATGCTGCTCATCAAAACCAAAATAAGAATGATTGCTTTTTTCATACGGTTATTGTTTATGGTATTTTTCTTTATACGCGGCAAAGGTAAGCATTGTTAGTTTGTATTCCCGGGTGTTCAATGTAGTATACAATCTACAATGCGGTGTGATGAGTCGTGTAGTCGTTCGTAGAAGAGATGTTATAAAACACCTACTCACGATTCTCCTTTTTATGACGCGTATGATCTCTCGTTGTTTTTTTTATAATATTTTTTTCAAAGCCCGAAGAAAGATCGATTTGCATTTGGTTGGCCAGACACAAGAGCACAAAAAGGATGTCTGTCATTTCATCTTCTATGGCCGCCTTGATGTCTGTTTGTTGCTCGTTTGGTTTTAGGTTTTGATCACCATATTTCCTGACTATCCACCGCGCCATTTCACCCACTTCTTCGGTGAGGATTCCCAGGTTGGTGAGTTCGCTGAAATATCCGCCACCATATTGTTGGATCCAGATATCTACTTTTTGCTGGGCTTCGTGTATGGTCATTATTCTTTGTTTTTACTATCGAGTATGATTGTTACGGGCCCGTCATTCATCAGGCTAACCTTCATATCTGCTCCGAAAATGCCGGTTTTAATTTCTTTTGAGGATATCTTTTCCAGGTGCGCTTTAAAGTATTCATATAGGGGTATAGCTTGTTCCGGTCTGGCGGAACCCAGAAAAGATGGCCTGTTGCCTTTCTTTGTGCTCGCATATAATGTAAACTGGCTGATGAGCAGCATCTCCCCGTCTATATCTTTCAGCGCCAGGTTCATCTTTTCCTCGGCGTCGGGAAATATTCTCATCTGCCATATTTTATCCGCAAGCCATATAGCGTCGTCTTTTTCGTCTGCGACTGATATTCCGAGCAGAATGAGAAAACCTCTTCCTATGCTTCTTGTTAATATGCCATTACTCTCTACGCTGGCAGCACTCACCCTTTGTATGACCGCTCTCATGTTGATGCTTTAACTGTGTTCGGATGATTATTTATAAACATTAAAGCTAATTATAACGTGTATTATTGTTGTTATCAGTAGTCACTTAAAAATATTTACTCACAGTTCTTCTGAATTCAATGTCTATAGAATGTGAAGAAAAAAGGAAAAACAGGAAATATGGATATTAAGCAGGCTCAGGTGGTGATAATGACGAAATTACAGCCTGGCTTATTAACATATTTAAAAAAATAGTATTAAACATTTTTACTTATAAACACTTTTTAAGATAGCTTAATAGTGTCTATAAGTATTTCATTATCAATTAATTAACATGTTGATAATGATGTTAATTGACGTGTATAAAGAAGGGGTTATTCCTGTGCAATATTTAGATGAAAAATGTTTCCACGAATTAACACCCTTAATGATGATGGTAAGGATAGTATTCATTTAAAATATCATCAATATCATCCATAACAACCCAAAAGCGGCAAAACCTATCTTTGAACCGAAATGGATACTGAAAGAAGCAGAAGTAATAAATGGTTGGTCATCTGGTTGGCATTAGGACTCTTCATGGTGTTCATTCAGATTCTTGTTGGGGGGGTGACCCGTCTCACTGGGTCAGGTTTAAGTATTACCCGCTGGGACATTGTAACCGGTACGATTCCGCCTTTAAATCAAGACGCGTGGGAGGAGGCATTTGATCTATATAAACTGACACCTCAATATCAGAAAATCAACCAGGGCATGGAGATGTCCGAGTTTAAATACATTTTCTTCTGGGAGTATTTTCACAGATTGTGGGCCCGGTCTATGGGTTTTGTATTTCTATTGCCTTTTCTATTTTTTCTTGGGAAGGGATTTATTAGGAAAGAAACTTTGCGCAATTTAGGTATTGTTGTTTCGCTGGCAGGGACGGCAGCTTTGTTTGGCTGGATTATGGTTGCTTCAGGCCTTGTCAATAGACCATGGGTTAATGCTTATAAACTAACGATTCATCTTAGCCTGGGTATATCACTATTTATATATCTCTTTTATACGTTTTTAAAAGAGCTGGGATTTAATCATATACCTATTCCGGTGAGGTGGAAAAGGGGGATGACAATGCTCTTAATATTGGCAATTATTCAGGTATGTTTTGGAGGATTAGTTTCAGGCATGAAGGCTGCATTGAGTTATCCTACCTGGCCGATGATGAATGGTGAATGGATCCCTGAGGTATTATCAGATACAAGTCATTGGAATATGGATTCATTGTTATTGTATGATCAGGGTGGTTTTATGATAGCTTTAGTTCAGCTGGTGCATAGAAGTCTGGCGTATTTTATTTTTCTATCGATTGTCGTGATGGCCATACAATGGATTCGATTACTTCCTGTTAAAACCCATTGGGTTCCATATTGTTTGGTTGGCATTATTGTTGTTCAGGTGCTTTTAGGAATATTGGTTTTATTGGGAAGTAAAGGTTCTATTCCTGTGTTATATGGTGTACTACACCAGGGTGTTGGAATCCTTTTTCTAGCTTTCCTATACTATCTTCGACTAAAATTTAAATCTCAATAAATAGTTTGGCATCTTAAGCCTTATCAACACAAAGAAGCATTTTACTACCATTGTATGGACTATCATATTAAAGAGGAAAATGGGTTTAAGTATATTGAATCCAATCCAGGTGAGGAAGCAACCCTGCTTTTGCTGCATGGTCTTTTTGGGGCGTTAAGCAATTTTGCAACCATTATTGATTATTTCGCTGGGAAGTTTAATGTCGTGGTACCGATGCTACCGATCTTTGAGTTGCCGTTGAGAAAACTATCTGTTATGGGCCTGGTCAACCATGTTGATGATTTTGTTCAGTTCAAAGGCTACAAAGACGTCAACCTGGTAGGCAATAGTCTGGGAGGACATGTCGCTATTCTATTTGCATTGGGCAGACCCGATATTATCCGGTCCATGACACTTACAGGTAGTTCGGGCTTATTCGAGGCCCCCCTGGGAAGTACTTTTCCTAAAAGAGGTAATTATGAATTTGTCCAGAAGAAAACGGAATCCACCTTTTTCGAGCCGGCTGTTGCCACCAAGGATCTTGTTGATGAAGTGTACGATATAGTCAATGACCGTAATAAAGCTATACGAGTCATAGCCATAGCGAAATCTGCTCTCAGGCATAATGTGGGCGACCGTCTGGTACAGATCCAACGTCCCGTTTTGCTGGTTTGGGGAAAGCACGACACCATCACCCCTTCATTCGTAGGGGAGAAGTTTCACGAGTTATTACCGCAATCGCGGTTGTTTATTCTAGAAAAGTGTGGTCATGCCCCCATGATGGAGCACCCTGAAGAGTTCAACCGACTTTTAGAGGCGTTTCTTTCAGATATCAAAGAGATGTAAATGATCATTCTGTGAATATGTTCCACGTGGAACAATATTAAAATTTGTTATGATCATAGTATTTAGCAGAAATAAATTAACATTTAGCTGATTTGATTATTTGAAGTAGACCGCATTCCCATAATCGATCTATAGCAATTTTTACTTTTTTTGATGGACAGTGCTGGATGTTCCACGTGGAACAGAAAAGGGTTTTTCACCAAAGGATTCAAATATTAAGGTGGCCAGGTAATAAAACAACAATTCCTTTGCTGTCGTTTACAAGAAGAAGACTATATACGTATAAGTAATTTATTAAAACCCCATACAGAAGCCCCTCCAGGTGGGCTCAAATAGTGATCAGATATTTTTATAGTCAAGGCTGAGTACACCCGATTAAAACACAGGACCGAAAACACTAAAGAACATTGTCTATGGCAAAGGGTATCAATATTGAATTCCTGGACACGGCCACGCTACCAGGCGAAGATTTTTATCAGTTTGTAAACGGAGGGTGGATGCAATCCACCGAAATTCCTTCTGACCGAAGCACCTGGGGTAGTTTTCATGAACTCTCCAAAAATACAGATGCCCGTGTTTTAGCAATTCTGGAAGAAGAGCTAAGCATTCCCGGTCCTGCAGAGAATAAAGCGGCAAGAGTGTTTGAATCGGGAATGGACACCACATCAATTGAAGCAGCTCGTTTATCGCCGCTTGCAGCCCTATTTGACAAAGTCGCGAGTCTCGAGTCATTAGAAAAACTGCCCGGTGTATTGGGTTATCTCGCTGCCAAAGGATTCGAGGCATTGGTGCATTTCAGTGTTCATCCGGATCTGGGAAACAGCCACCAGTATGCAGCATATATAGAAGTAGCTAACCTTGGTCTCCCAGAAAGAGAGTTTTACCTGGAAGACAACAAAAAAGCAGGGCGGATTCGCGAAAAATACCATAACTACATAGCACAACTACTTCAATCAGAAGCAGGCTATTCCCAAACCCAATCCTTAGAGGCAGCCAATACTATCCTTTCATTCGAAAAGGAGCTGGCGCTCAGGATCAAGACCAAGGAAGAAAGGAGACAGGTTGCCGGGCTATACAACCCCCACACACATGATCAACTCAAAGCACTCATGCCCGCCTGGCGCTGGGATTGGTTTTTTAAGGAGATGGAAGTATCTGATCAACAAGGACTTATAGTTACAGAACCCGAATTTTGTGTTTACCTCAACACATTACTTCAAACCGCCAGCTTGTCAACCATAAAGCACTATCTGACTTTTCTCCTTATTCATCATGCGGCACCGTATGCCCACTCAGCGATCGAACAAGCCCATTTTGATCTCTATGCAAGAACACTCGAGGGCACCGAAAACATGCGACCACGGCAGGAGCGGCTGGTGAAGGTTATCAACCAAAACATGGGCGAATTATTAGGCCAATTATTTGTCACCAAACACTTTCCAATTGCCGCCAAGGAAACCGCTCTTGAAATGACCGCGGATATTGTAGAGGCATTTAAAAACAGAATCTCTTCACTGGAGTGGATGGATCAATCCACCAAAGACTATGCACAGGAAAAGCTGGCTTCATTTAAAGTAAAGATTGGATATCCGGACAAGTGGAAAGACTATTCTGCACTTGATATCAAGACGAAAGAGGCAGGAGGGTGTTATGTGGAGAATATGATGGCCATCGTCAACTGGAACCTAAAGAAAGACGAAACCAGAATAGGAAAGGAAGTAGACCGCGACGAATGGTTTATGGCACCCCAGGTGGTCAATGCTTATTACAACCCAATGTTCAATGAAATAGTATTTCCGGCTGCGATACTCCAACCCCCTTTTTTTGACTGGGAAGCAGATGCTGCTGTCAATTATGGGGGAATAGGTGCGGTCATCGGGCACGAAATCACCCATGGTTTTGATGACCAGGGCAGCAGATTTGATAAAGAGGGCAACCTCAACGAATGGTGGACAGCCGAGGACCGTGAAAGATTTCAAATGCTCACCAGCCAGCTGATTAAACAGTTTGATGCCTATTTGCCCTTCGAGGACCTTGCCGTCAACGGGACATTTACCCTTGGAGAAAACATAGCAGATCTAGGTGGATTAAGTGTGGCCTATGATGCCCTACAATTATATTATAAGCGACACGGAAATCCAGAAAAAATTGATGGATTTACACCTGAACAACGATTCTTCATGTCCTGGGCAACTGTCTGGAGGACCAAGATTCGACCCGAAGCACTAAGGAATCAGATAAAGACAGACCCTCATCCACCCGGCATGTACCGGGCTGTAGCTGCACCCTCCAATATGGATAGTTTTTACCATGCTTTTGAAATCATTAAGGATAGTAGGTGGTACCGAAACGAGCCAGAAAGAATAAAAATCTGGTAATCTTTCAATTGACGGTAACATTTGGCCCCCCTGGAGACACTATAGAGTTAAGGATCAAGCTTCAGGGTAATGGAAAACGATAAAAGAAAATGCAAAGTTTGCGATGAAGTCATTCATGGACGCAGGGATAAACAATTTTGCTCAGATCATTGCAGGGCCACCTATTACAACAATCTCAACGCGGACATCACATCCTTTATGCGCCGGATCAATTACACGATCCGGAAAAACCGAAGCATACTGTGCAGACTCAACCCCAACGGAAAGGCCAGGGTACACCGGATGAAACTCGTAGACTCGGGCCTAAATTTTGATTACTACACCAACGTGTATAAAACCCGCAACGGCAAGACCTATTTCTTCTGCTACGATCAGGGCTATCTGGAACTTGAAGACGACTTTTTCGCACTGGTGGTTAAAGAAAACTATGTTGGATAACCGACCATTCCATAAAGCAAAAGGACACTAAATCAGAGGTGTTGTTGCTACAATACGTGACAGCGTGATAAACTGTGCTACAGTGAGTTGTTCCGGGCGGAGATCTACAAGGGCCAGTTCTCTCAAAGTATCTTCCGGGATCAGGGACTTTAAGGTATTGCGTATTTTTTTTCTTCGCTGACTAAAAGCCATTTTAACAACCTGTCTCAGGACATTATACGGCACACCTTCAATTTCATTCCGATAACGCGTTAATGAAATCACCGCGCTTTGCACTTTTGGCGGAGGTGAAAACGAACCTGGCTTGACGGTGAACAAAAGAGAGGTATTATAATATGCCTGTACCAAAACAGAAATAACACCAAATGCTTTGCTACCCGGTGCGGAGCATATACGCTCTGCCATCTCCTTTTGAAACATTCCTGCAATAAACGGAACACGATGGCGCAGCTGCAGACCCAGAAAAACAATCTGGCTTGAAATATTATATGGAAAATTACCGGCAATCACAAAGCTTATATCCGCAGGCAGAATATCATCAAATCGTACATGCAGTATATCTGCCTGCACAATGCGCAGCGAAGTACCAGAAAATTCCTTTTCCAGTATAGGAATCATATCCCGATCCAATTCAACAGCGACAACCGGCAGAGGTTGCTTGAGCAGGAATTTTGTAAGAATACCCTTGCCCGGACCGACCTCCACAATAGCACCACATCCGTCCGTATGAAGTGCGGATGCAAGTCGCTCAGCTATGGGATCCTGTGTGAGGAAGTGCTGGCCAAAAGATTTTTTCGCTTTCATACAGGTGTGAAGATAGACAAACAGATCAGCCATGTACCCGCACAAAGCATTTGTGCAGCAAACCCCAATCGATTTTATGTCAGCAGATCATAAATAAGTTGCGAAATACAAAAGTCATTTTTCAACGTCTACCGGCATATGTTTGTCACTTGTCTTTTTGAAAAGGAAAAACGGACCAATGTTTTTATCCAACACAAAACCATACGCACACATTCCTGTGCTGTCAGTCGACTCAATAAAATAATAGTCTAATGTTGGATTGATTTGTATCGGTCGCTGGTATGCCAAACCGGATAAAGGCATATTTCCTGCTTGCTGATAATAAGCAAGCGAAGGATAGAAGATCCATGACGAACCCATCCGAATACTGTCATCCTCATGTTGGGTTGGAAGTATTGTGGAAAAAAGATCCGGATAATACGCATCGAAATACCATTCACGCACAGCGCTCCAGTTGAGCGGACGTAAGGTATGAACCAACAATAACCCTGAAACAAAAACCCCCAACAAAAGTCCTGTGGTTTTTTGTTTGACAAAACCCAGAGCCAATACAAGAGGTGTAAAAATAACCGGGATCAGATAAACCGATCTTCTCCCAAGCGGCATGGACGAACCGGAGATTTTTTGATAAAAATAAATGATTACGAGATTAATCACAAGAAGACTTAGTGATAGAAGTATCGGTTTTTTTGTATTCAGCGTTTTGCTCAGCAAAACAAACAGGGATGCAAAAAAGATAAAAAGAATAAACACATACACCAACAAAGATGTCGCGTTATCAAGACCATATTGCACACCATATAAGAGGTTGCCTGCAAGATCATCGCTGAGGACCCACAGGTTTTTTGATCCCCACATCAATTCGCCCTCACTGTGGAAAATTCTGAACGGGTAAGCAAGAAGCGTCGCCAGCAAACCTGAAGCAAGCACCCACAAAACCCCATGCCTTAACAACAGCAGGTATCGTTTACTGATGACCAGCAAACCAAACCAAACCAGACCCATCGATACAAAGGGAAGTGTAGCAGTAAAATTGCTAAGGACTGAAAGAAACATAATCAACACACAAGCCACCAACCAGCGAAAATGAAATAGCTCGCTATATCGCATGATAGCATAAACACCCCAGATCATTCCGCAGGATACCAGCCCATAGCCACGGCATAACGAAAAGAAATCTAACAAATACACATGTGCACAAAACAATAGAAAGCCGCTGATTTGCAACCACGAATTATGTAGGTACCGGTATGAGATCAATCCGGCCGCCAGAAAATATAAGGAGCCGGCCAGTACATTAGGTAAGCGCAAACCAAAAGGACTATCTCCAAAAAGGCTTGCCGACCACTGCATCAACAACGAATTGAGCCAATGATTATTTGCGCTCTGCCAGCAATAGTAATTTGAAATACAAGACCAAAGATTATAATGCCGGAAATTGATCCAGGTGCTCGCTTCATCATGAGTCATCGGGATTACGACAGCCCGATAGGCAACGAGATAAGTAAATAAGATACCCGCGACGACCAGAAACCATTTGTCCTTCATGGTTACAAAATAACCGATCCGATGGATATATGATTCTAAATTATCAAGAAGATCAAAACACGTCTTCCCGGTAGGCCATATTATACCGAACACCCAACTGAAACAAGTTGGTTTTAAGGTTGCGCACGGGCAATGCGCTGGTTTTGTTTCGGTATAAATACCGGGCATCTATCATAACCCCCGGACTCAATTCGTACTGCACGGATGTACTCCAGAAGGTGATATTGGTTTCAATACCTTGTCCGATATGATGGCCATAGTCATCGGGCCGCTGTGTGTTAGGAATGATCACATTACTACCATAGGAAATGGTGTCGATGTCTTCACCTGTGTTCATGAGATGAAGTTTGCTCTGGAGAAATAGTCGTTTAGTGACTTGGTACCGCACCGAAAAGATCCACTCATTAAAATTTCCACCGAGCGGATGTGCCATTGTTTGTTTATAGTTGGAATAGTTGGCCTGCGAGTCGTAGTGTGAGTAGGTATACGGCCGGACCTGGTTCCACTCGACTTGTGCATCCAGAAAATCAACACCCAACACATTGATATATTTCGCCCCCAGCTGGTATCCGAATTTATTTCCCCACCAATCCAGATGGCCATCTAAAATATTGTCCAGGGAAATATCATCCAACACAAACTGACCATAAAGCGAAGCCGTTTTTTTAATATCCAGTCGTGAACTCAAGCCAAGGATCACGTTGTCCGGACTTCCGATCCAACCTTCCACGGTGCGGTATAAAATAATAGGATTGAGATACTGCAATTCAAACTGATTTCCAGGGCGGTCAAAAATGACTGTTTCGAAAAGTCCCAGGCTGAAGGTTTTGTTTGGCTTAAAACTCAGATAGTGTGCAGCCATATATTTTTTAGGTATCGCCTCCGAAAAACCGGACACAGACATAAAGTTGTCAGCGGAGATCTCCGCGAAAATATTCTGATAGTGAATCTTCCAGATCCGCGTATTGATCTTGAGCGAAAAATAGGGTGTTGAGAAATCAGATAAAAACAATGACCGGATTCCGTCTCCAATAAAAAATTGGTTATGACCTAGTTGAAACCCGATATATTTTCCGAAGTTAACACCAACATATGCGGTGGCTAAAAGAAAGTCTTTTGCCCCGGAGACATCAAAGAGATTGCTATTGAAATTTTTATACAGCGCAGCTCCCGGAACCACACCCACACTATCTGTGTATTGATTGATATAGTTAGGGTAGCGCACCTGGGAATCATAAAAGCTGGTTTGAAAAAAAACATTTTCTCCCACACCACCACGCAGGCTCAATCCCCGTTGGTTATAATATGACGCTACGCCCTCCCCAGTTTCATTACCTGCCGCCAGATGAATCATTGGGTTGACACGGAGATAAAAATCTTTTACATCTACTTCATAAAAATGAGCAGGTGTTTTATAAAACGTATTCAACAAAGGATGTTTACTGCGGCGATATCCGGGGGAACCAACCTCGGGTCTGTCAGAAAAGGGTCCGGCAGTATCGGTGCGATGAAGAAACAAATACGATTTCGGATTTATAAATTCATTGTTCTGATCATAAATCGATTGTACCTGATGTGTGGAGATCTTATCTTTTCGAAAGTTTGAAAAAGAATCGGCAAGGATGACCAGATCGTGTCTCCAGTAGGGTTGAATAGTGGAATGCAACGAAGAATCACCACCACCACTTAAAATCATCATCCTATCATAGACTCGATGCGCATCATGATCCATTTCTGTGAGGATATTTTGTGCAGCGAGTTGCCCATCAAAACAGAACGCCAATAATGCGATGATAATGCGTGAAGCGAGGGTAG
This sequence comes from Saprospiraceae bacterium, assembly GCA_031402955.1. Classification (GTDB taxonomy): domain Bacteria; phylum Bacteroidota; class Bacteroidia; order Chitinophagales; family Saprospiraceae; genus Opimibacter. Next base: position 15,728 of record JANNSS010000047.1, on the reverse strand, counting down.
AGGTTTTCATTACTGCTTAAAGTTAAGAAGCCATTCCTTAATGCACCGGTCAAAAGCTTCCGGATCTTCATCGACAAACTGGACGGCTACAGGAAGTATATAGATAGGCAGTGACAAACTGTGGAGTAAATCACGGTGACTATCCAGACGCATAGCATCTTTTTCAGTCGTCAGGATCATGCGCTCACGGCCTTCGGGCATCGCTTTAAAATGCCGCTCTATATCGCCCACATCAAAATTTGAAAAGGGGTGGTGATCATTGTAGGCCACCATGTGTACATCCGCACATTGAGATTCAACATATTCAAGGAGATATTCTGTACCGGCTATAGCCACCACAAGTAGCACATCGAGTTCATTATGAAGGGTGATCCGCTCACCGGAACCATACATTTTATAAGGCCGGCCATATCGATACCGACTGAAGAACACCTGCTGATTTTCCCGTTTCTTGACATCAGTAGTGATCTCTTTGATTTCCGCAGCGGTCAGGTTGTCCGGACACTTAGTGATCACGATAGCATCTGCTCTTATGGCTCCTCCCCGCCATTCTCTCAACCGGCCAACAGGTAGCAACCAATCCTTAGTGTACAGCCGGTTATATTCAGTTAGTAATATGTTGAGACCGGGATTCACCTCACGATGCTGATAGCCATCATCAAGCAGCACCACCCTGGTGGCTGGATGATCACGTATAACCTGAGGGATGGCGAAGCTGCGGTTTTCGGCCACAGCTACAGCCACGTGAGGAAATTTCCGTTTAAACTGCAGAGGCTCATCTCCGACCTGCGAAGCATCATGTCGCGGGGTCACTTCATGATAACCAGTTGTTTTCCTTTTATATCCACGGCTCACTACAGCCAACGGAAGGTATTCGTGCAACAGCCTGATCAGATATTCTGTGTGCGGTGTTTTGCCCGTTCCACCTACTGTCAGATTTCCAACACTGATGACAGGCAGACTAAACGTCACGCCACGAAGGAGACCAATGGAGAAGAGGCCATTTCGAATAGCAACACCCAACCCATATAGAATGGCGAGAGGCAATAAAAGTAACTTGAGAGTCCACTGATTAACCATGTACGAGGGGTCCTGAGGCAGGAACAAAAGTAAACAGGAGGGGGCATAACTTAGTTGCCCTTATTTCTGAGCTTTTCGGGTGAGATAAAAGGCGAGGCTTCCGAAAACGAGATTGGGCAACCACATGGCCAGCATCGGATTCATATGCAGGTTGGTGGAAAAGGTGAGCGCAAATTTGCTCAGGAAAACAAACATGGCTCCGATCCATACACCCAAGGCGAGATTAAGACCCATGCCTCCCCGCAATTTGCGCGAAGAAATAGAGGCACCGATAATCGTCAGTATAACAATTGTAAAGGGCTCTGCCCAGCGTCGGTGATATTCTGATTTCATGATTCGTGAAAAACCAATACCACGTTCTTGTTCATACTGGATAAAACGGAGCAACTCCGCCGAGGTCATCATTTCCTTGTCATTGGTATAGTAGACAAAATCGGAAGGGTAGAGCGCAATCGCCGTATCCAGATTCATGCCCTTTCCGGAAAAGTATTTTTCTTGTCCGTCCACCCAGTGTCGCGTTTCATAATCACGCAGACGCCATTTTTTTTCGGCAGGCAGGTATTCAAAGTTTTTCGCTTCGAGCAGAAAAGTCAGCTTCAGGTCATCATATTGTTCGAGACGAAACCCTGTGCCACTGCTGTCATTGGTGAGATAATTGGAAATATACACCTTGGATTCAGGGCCGATAAACAAATGGATGTTGGTGCTCTTGACTCTGAAGTTGCCCGGAAAAACATATTTATTTTCAAAAGTCATCATGGTCTTGTTTCCTTTCGGGAAAAAGATATGATTACCGAGCAGGTATAATCCGGCCAGGAGGAAGGAGGTAAAAAGATAAGGTCGCAAAAACCGGGAATAACTCATACCGGCATTGAGAAAGGCCACAATCTCCGTATTGCGTGCGAGACGGGAGGTAAAGAAGATCACGGCGATCAGGGAAAAAATAGGCCACAACAATCCGTTGATATACGGGATAAAGTTGAGGTAGTAATCAAAGAGAATTTCCTTTTTAGTGACAGGTTTATCTACAAACTTTTCGATGTGCTCACTGAAGTTGATCGTGATCGCGATGATCGAGAATAGCAGGGCTGTAAAGAAAAAGGTGCTCAGGTATTTACGGATGATATATCGGTCGAACGTGAGCAAGATTATTCCTGGTTTGGATTTGCAAACATAGGTAATAAACGATTACAGGCCCCGACTTATGACAAAGGACATTTATTTCACCACATCAAGCGTACGTAAAGGCAAAAGAAAAGAAAGTAAAAAATACCTAAAACCGGGAAATAGACAAGCACCAGACATCGTTCAAGCCTCGACCATTCACAAAAATAGAATTACCTTGCCATTGGATTTTATGAACACTATCCTATGAATGACACCGGGCAGCTCAGTATTGAAAAACTACAGCAAGAGCTTAGCCTCAAACAGCTACAGATCAACAGCCTGCTGACCATCACACAGGCTATCAACGATAATGTAGCTGCCCCGGAACTCTACAGTATGTATAAATCCTTTATCGGCTGGGAGATGGGGATCAAGCGCATGGCCTTGTTTTTCAAACAGGAAGACGAATGGGAATGCGCAACACACCTCCAGGCAGATCAATTAGCCTCCCGAAATGATATGGGACCCACCTTAAAGCGTTACACCAAGACACAACGCATTACCAGCACAGATCCCGAAGCACTCCAGGGATTTGATCTCGTCATACCGGTGTACCACAAAAAGAATCCGATTGCCTTTGCCCTCGTAGGAGGGGTACGAGCTGATGCCGACGAATACACCCGGATCCAGTTTATCACCACGTTTACCAATATCATCGCTGTAGCCATCGAAAACAAACGGCTGTTTAAAAAGCAGATCGAGCAAGAACGCTATGCACGGGACATGGAACTGGCCAGCAGTGTACAGAAAATGCTGATTCCGGATCATCTGCCCAAAAGCAATTTTTTTGAAATGGCGACGGTCTATAAACCGCACTTTACGGTAGGGGGCGACTACTTTGACTTTATCCAGTATGATGAGCGACGACTGACCTTTTGTATCGCAGATATCAGTGGAAAGGGAGTGTCAGCAGCCATCCTCATGGCAAACTTTCAAGCCATCCTGCAGAGCCTGATCTATCAATACCGGGATCTTGAAACGTTTGTATTCGCGCTCAATGAAGCAGTGTACAGGATCACCCGGAGCGACCGGTTTATCACCCTCTTTATTGGCGAGCTCAATCTCCGAACAAACACACTCCAGTATATCAACGCCGGCCACTTTCCTCCGTTCCTGATTCAAAACGGAACCATCACAAGACTTGAAAGCGGATGTACTATCATCGGGGCGTTTGAGACACTACCCGAAATACATATGGGTGAAGTCAAACTGACACATCCCGGCACCTTGTTTGCCTGCACAGACGGGCTGACAGATATAGTCAACGAACTCGAGCAGTACTTTGATGACAGCCATCTCTTACCTATCCTTCAAGGAGCAGATAAGGCTATTTCGGCCGAAGAGATTAATGAGGCCCTGATGCTGGAGGTCGATCGATTCCGCGGCTCAAGGCCATATCCGGACGATATTGCTGTGTTGACTTGTAAATACAAAGTCTAAGAATATCGGGCAAGGAAACCCAGGAGAAGAAAGCAAAAAAGAAGCTATTCCGCCCGTTGCATTTCTATAGCTCAAAAGGCATAAAGAAGGTGTTTGTTCCGGAGCCGGGGTTCAGGCATGTAAACACAGTCAAAAATTCCGACCTTTGCCGGGATTCATTATCATTGCTCTCCACATTAGAAACGCTTCATGAGAAGTAAAACAGCAGCCGGGTTATTTGCCTTATTTCTGGGTTGGGCCGGCGTACATCGTTTTTACCTGGGTCAGGTTGGGCTGGGTATCTTATATGTGTTTTTAACCATTATTTCATTAGGGATTATCACCGGCATCATGAGCCTGATCGATGCGATCGTTCTGTTCAGCATGACCGAAGAAAATTTTGACCTGAAATATAATTCACAACAAGGGATGGTGCCACCGATCTACAACCGGAGAGCACAGCAAGGATACCCCCCTGTAGCTCAGCCACGGCAAAAGCCACAAGCGCCAACCACCTCCAGAAACATGAAAGCGCCGTCCAGGGAAGTACAAAATCCTTATAAAGTCAATGGCATCAAGAAGTACAAGGAGTTTGATCTGGAGGGAGCCATTGAAGATTTTGTCAAAGGACTCGAAATACACCCGAGAGACATTTCCCTGCATTTCAACCTGGCATGTGCGTATTCCCTGACAGAACAAGTTGATAAAGCATACATACATATTGATCGGGCAGTATCCCTGGGCTTCAATGATTTTGAAAAGCTTAAGACGCATGATGATCTTGCCTTTGTCAGGATACAGGACCGATTTGAGGATTTTCAGAAAAACGGTTACCGACTTGAAATGCCTGCGGTCGTCACCGAAAGCACCCAATTACCCGAAATCCCGACAGAAGAACCCGTTCAAGATGATAATCTACTGGCTCAGTTAAAGCGATTAGCAGAACTCCGGGACAGAGGATTACTTTCGGAACAGGAGTTTATGATCGAAAAAAGAAAGCTCACCCGTTAAATAAATCATAACCCACGCCACTTTTGGCACAATCTTTCGTCTTACTACTATAAAAACTATCCGGCATGATCGCCAGGGAGCTTATATCACACCTTATACATCCACTTCGCACCTCTGATACAGGGGAGCAGGCCCTGACATATCTACAGGTGTATCACCTCAAGCACCTTCCCATCGTCAACAACGAGCAACTGCTGGGTACCATCTCTGAGGAAGACATCACGACGAGTCCGATAGACGAACCCATTGGTTCATTTTCGCTTGGCCTCAACAAAGCATTTGTGCGGGACACCGACCATCTGTTTGAAGTCATGAGTGTCATGGCGGATCATAAACTCACCGTCATTCCGGTGGTGGATCAGAAAGATAATTACCTCGGTCTGATTACCCTTGAGGATCTCATTCAGTATTATGCCCGTAGCTTTTCTTTTTCCGAGCCCGGTGGGATCATTGTCATTGAACTTCAAAAAGCAGATTATAGCCTGGCGGAAATATCCAGGATCATTGAAGGTGAAAACGCGGCCATCCTCACCAGTTTTTTGTCACACGATGAAGACACCAGGATGATGTACCTCACCATTAAAACCAATCAAAAGGAAATACAGCACCTGCAGGCAACCCTGGAGCGGTTTGGATATAACATCAAAGCAACCTTCTCCGAAGAAGGGTATTTTGAAAGCCTCCAGGATCATTATGACGCCTTTCTACACTATCTCAATGTCTGATGCCTGAACGTTGGCGGATCATTTTCCTCCTGGCAGGATTATTTTGTGTTGTTGAGCAATCCTTTGGTCAGTATGTCACTGTACAAAAGATAACCATCACCGGGCTTAAGCGAACCAAGGCTTCTATCGTATACCGCGAACTCACTTTTGCAGAAGGCGATACCCTCACGCAAAATGAACTCGGACCTGTATTGGAGCGAAACAAAAACAACCTGCTTAACCTTGGTATCTTCAACGAGGTCGTAGTCAATGTATCAGAGTGGGATACTAAAAAAGATCTGATAGAGATCACTGTAGAGCTTAAAGAATCATGGTACATCTATGCAGCTCCGATCCTGGACCTGGCAGACCGAAACTTCAATGTGTGGTGGACCACGTTTAACCACAGTTTCGATCGCATCAATCTCGGTGGGCGAATCGACTGGCTCAATTTTACCGGTCGCAATGACAAACTCAAAGCCCTGATACAGTTTGGATACACTCCTAAACAGGAGCTTGAATACAGATTTCCATATCTCAACAAACGTCAAAGCCTTGGCGTCACCACCTTGTTTTTACACAGCATCAACAAGGAGATCAATTATGGTACAATCAACAACGTTGAACAACTGGTAAGGCTAGGCGAGCAGAAAATACAGGAAAGATGGGAAGGACAGATCAGAACGTTTTACCGACCAACTATTTTTATCAAATATGAACTCGCGCTGAGGTACCAGAACCTGAAAGTAGATCAGGAAGTGATCACCGATTACAATCCCATTTATTTCAGCAACGGCGACAGCACACAAAGCGTTTTTTCACTCCGCTTTGTCTATGAGTATGATGACCGCGACCGTAAGATATTCCCTGCCAAAGGCATAAAGTTTTCTGCAGAGGCAGAAAAAATCGGGTTGACGAAAACAGCTGACGAGAACACATTAATCACCGCCCTTTCCCTTGAGTGGAACGGAACCACCGGACGCCGGTTTCAACATCGGGTGTCCACTACTGCAAAATATAGCCTGAGTCGAAGCCGGCCTTCTTTTGTATATTATAAAGGTCTCGGGAGCGGGGTTAGATATGTCAGCGGATACGAATTGTATGTCCTCGATGGATTGGATTATGTGCTCGGCAAATACCAGTTAGCGTATAAACTACTCGACAAACAAACAAACCTCGGCTCCGTCATGCCGGTCGAACAATTCAGACGGGTGACGTACGCCTTTTATATTTCACTTCTTGCAGAGGTTGGCTATGTCAACGATCCATTTACCGGCGGAGTCAATCCATTAACCAATCAATGGCTGTATGGCGGTGGTCCCGCATTTACACTGTTGATGTATAACAACTTCCTGTTCCAATTCAGCTATTGTACCAACCACCTGGGTGAGTGGGGACTGTTTATTCACAACAGGACCAGCTTTTAAAAAGATCAGAAGTTACAGCTTCACCAGTTTACGGACGACTACAGCTTGATCAGCAACGATAGTAGCAACGTATATACCCGCAGAAAAAGCAGATACATCTATTGTGTTTGTTTTTGAATCCAATTGCCAACGACTCACCACTGCACCGGAGATTGTAGCAAACTGCACAGACACCTCTTTGTATTGATCTACAGGAATTTCAATTGTTATAGTTGATGCAACCGGATTTGGGTAAAGAGAGACCGCTACTCGTACATCATCTGCGGTGGTAAGGGGAAGTGAATATTCATATGCTCCGATATCAGGCAGGCCATATAAAGGTCTGGATTCAAACAAGCAAGTGTCCACATAGGAGAGATATGGTTGTAATGCATACCCCTGCACACTGGTCGAAATCAGCGTTCCTGCATCAATTAAAGGAGAGATGGGAGAAAGGCGGTAATGATGATTTGAGGGATCTTCAAAACCAAAAACATCCAACGAATTGTTGATGGCATTATTGGAAGAATCCAGAACCGTGGCGGTGCCAATAAATAAACCACCGGTTTTAGCGCCGGCAAAAGTATTGTTCTTCACAAACAATGTTTCGGTACCATTGGCGACCTGGATAAAACTACCTGTTGCTTTTTTATTGATAAAAGTATTGTTGACACAATAGAGTTCGTGTGGTGCATTATTTGTCAGGCCCTCTAATCCATATCCAAGTAAATTGCTGTTGGCAGAATTTGGTCCCTGCTCAATGATGTTCCCCACAATAACACTTGTACCTCCGTTGGGCAAATCAATCGTACGGCTATCCTCACTGTTTTGATTGGCGATCCGATTGTAAAGGATAAAGTTGTAGGTAGCGCGACTTTTCAGTTCGTGTCCTTCTGCAATGGCATCGTAGGTGAAGTTGTAGCGAAAGACGAGGGTGTCGATGTGGTTAATGTAAAGGTTGTGTTGGTATCCGGGATTGAGTGTGCTGCCGCCATTGACAAACGCACAATATTCGACCGTCGTTTTACAATCGGGAATATTGCCGGCCAGAATACCCATTTCATTGTCGATAAACCGGCAGTTAGATATATGCAGATTGGCGCCTTCCTGACGGATGCCTGCGCCGTTGTTGTCCTGCACTACGGCGTTAGCAAATTCGATATTGTGTACATGCACATTCGATCCGCTGATTACAAAGATGCCCTTGCCATTGCTCATGTCGTTGGCGATAATACTTCCGGCCTGTAGACGGGGACGACCACCAATACCGACGATATAGAGGTTGTTTTTATTCCAGATGACCTGTGGGTCGTTGATATAGGTGGCAAAATCAATTTCCACCGTATCACCATGCTGAACGAGAGGAGCTACCTGACTACAGTAAGTATATGACCGGTTTGGGCCGATTTTCCAGGTGTTGGCATGAATTTGCAAAGCGAAAAGTATCGCTATACAGGAGAACAGAGAGCGTGTCATTGCATGAAGAATATAGTACGATGAAGAATGCGCAAATGCATTAATATCTAAAGAGGCATTTCAAAAGTACTACACAATTCATTTATGATCCGTAAAAAGATTTTGGAATTGTAATTTCTGTGAAACCAGCAAACTCAAAATAGCAAACGACGTAAACAGAAAGAACCCGATCTGAAGTGAGGATTTGTTTGTCGTGAGGATATCAATTTTGTTAGTGAGCCCCTCGAGCTGGTTGAGCTGCTCCGTCAGGATTCCGCTAAAGCCGATATAGGACATAAAGATGGCTACGACCATCACATCGGCCATCGACCATTTGCCGGTTTTGAAAACCATAAAACGAATGACGCGATTAGGTTGTAATCTTTGATTGTAGATATACGCAAGGGAAGAGATCAACTTGGCAACAGGAAAAGTACACTGAATAAAAGGACAAGCAATCCAACAGCCAGCACATCTATCTTCCCCTGCATCAGCATCAAGCGGACGACCTCCAGGATGCTCTTGCTTTTATAATACAAGACCTGGTCGGTAAAGGAAATCTGCTCACCCAGTAGCGTAAAACTCATCTCTGCGATGCGGGCATTGATCTCAATCATGGGCAGTAGCAGACCACTGAACAGCAATACAAAACAAATGGTCGTGAGTAAAAGGAACTCTATTCTCGCAAGCCCATTAGACAGCAAAAGCACAACTCCACACAATAGTATAAACACAAAGATGGTGATGATATAATTTTGGGCTCCTCGCGATAGTTCATTTAGAGTTGCCTGTAATCCGGAGATGGTCTGATTTCAATCAATCTGTACTTCTGCCAGCACCGGCAAGTGATCGGAAGGAAGACGCCCGTCCCAGGAATCTGAAAGTATGGCATGTTTGAGCACCGTGAGATTGTTGCGGATAAAAATAAAGTCAATTCGATTATGGCCAACACCAGGCAAAGTAAAACTGCCGGAGAAACTACCCAAAGGTCCATGATGAGGAGACTTCGATACATACAGAGCATCCTTCATGCCATATGTTGATTGTTTGTCTGTGAGTAGCAGATAGGGCTTACTGGTGTCCGTGCTGTTGAAATCGCCGGAGAGCACCACTGGCTCTTGACCAGCTATCTCATGTATCTTCCAAAGTAAAAGTTTTGCACTTTCTTCACGCGCCTGTTCCCCCATATGATCGAAATGCGTGTTGAAAAAGAAAAATATTTTATCTGATTTCCTGTCTCTAAACTTTGCCCAGGTTACAATACGCGGATAAGCGGCATCCCAACCTTTAGAACCAGCAACATCGGGCGTTTCAGACAACCAAAAGGTATTGCCATCCAGGCGTTCAAACCGGTCCTTGCGAAAGAGAATAGCCGAAAACTCACCGTCAGGATCGGGGAGCACAGAACCATCCGTTCTGCAGATACCAAACCAATCATACTCCGGCAGGTCTGTTGTCATTTCATCCAGCTGTCTGCGGAAGGCTTCTTGCACACCAATGATATCTGCTTCATGATAACAAATCGTGCTCGTCACTAGCGGACGACGAAGGTCCCAATAATTAATCCCGTCACCCTTGTTTGGAAGCCGGATGTTGAAGGACATCACCCGAAAGGAGCCATCTTGTGCAGCGCTTTGATCAAAGCCAAATGCGAAAAGCAAAAGGAGGAACACAGACTTCATAATCCAGAAATTGATATGATGCCACCATTTTAATATTCACAGGGCAACATCACTGTTTTATTCCCAGGATACTTTCTAGTGTATCATTCTTGTGGATGTCAATACGATAGAGTCCGGCAGACAGACGAGATACATCATGTTGTGATGCGTATTTGCCTTGATAGACGATTTTGTTGTCCAGTGTATAGATGGTCAACGCATCATAGTCACCTGCCAGCGAGTTGATATAGACTACAGAAGAAAATGGATTTGGATATATCGAAAAGTTTGTTGGATTGACAAGAGTAGCATCGCTGGAAACCATTTCTTTAAGATCAAAAGAATAGGCATCGGATACGTAGGCATTACCACCATTAACAGTAATAGTGCCATTGTAGAGGTACACCACGCCATCAATCACATAAGATGCGGGGGCCCATCGTGATACTCCGGGGTGAGGAGGCAAACTATCCCATACATCAAGCACAGGATCGTAGCTCCACATTTCACCCGTTTCCATGGAGGTATGATCATCACCATCTCCGCTCAGGACATATCCCTTTCCGTTGAATGAGAATTGTGTGCCTGCCACCCGACCCTCACCCGGGATGTCGGACATTCTCTGCCACTCTTCTGATATGGGATCGTAACGATACCATTCGCGGAAGATGCCATTACCGTGACCGAATCCGGTGTATACATAATCACCAATAGCAAATTGATAAGGATGATGGCGTTTCGTATCCGGGAAGTCTGGTTTTTGAGACCATGTATCTGTAGCGATGTCATATTCCCACCAATCATTTTGGTTTCCGTTATTGTTGTTTCCCAACCCGATAAAAATCTTTCCATGATTGGCTACAAAGGTGGGATGTAAGCGAGGCTCGCAAGGGCAAGAGCTCAGTTGACGCCAGGACATGGAATCCGGATCAAAAACCCAGAGATCCCGAAGCAGGGAATCAACACTGGTGCCAAACCCGAAATAAGCCTTTCTGTCCCACACATCTCCGATCCCATATCCGCGGGCTGCCCCGGGAAATTCTTCAAGCGTAGTCCAGGTATCTTCTACCGGGTCAAATTGAAAAAAGGCTTTGGTAGGGCCGTTAAACTCGGTCGTGCCGGCAACAAGATACCCTAACCCATCGATCGAAAATCCATAGGTATGGTCTGTGTAAAAGTCAGGGGGAGGGGTGACGGATTGCCATTCTTGAGAGAAAACGTGGAATGAGGTCAGCATGAAAATGCAAAGGAAGTATGTGGTGCGCATCTGACAAAGATAACAGACCGCAGAAAAGTTTTGGTATTTGTTTTAAAAGAAAAACGGATATGTCATTATTATGACAACGCCAGCATACACATCAACGCAATACCGTTCCTTCATGATTGATGGCCCCGACAAAATTTCGTGCAGGTAATTTGTGATCATCATACACCTTTTGCATGGCAGCGGCAATATCTGTAGCCTGCAGCTTTTCATGACACAGCGCAAAAATGGCCGGTCCCGCACCGCTGATGCTGCAACCTAATGCACCCAGCTTAAGGGCCGTTTCCTGGATAGTGTCAAAGTGTGGAATCAAATGCTTGCGTTGTGGCTCGATGACCAGATCTTCAAGCGAACGCCTGACAAGTTCAAGATCGGTGTTGTGCATACCGATAACAAACGAACCAAGATTAGCGCCCTGCCTGACCATGGATTGCAGCGGAACATCAGGACTAAGAATCTGTCGGGCGGTCCGGGTGGAAATTGAAATCTCGGGAAGTAAAACAGCCATGAATAAACCACGGGGTGTATATATTCGGTGGTAATCATAGGTTTTAATGTCTCGGATCAGGATCAGGCCACCAATCATAGCTGGTACTACATTATCGCCATGTCTCGATCCGCTGGCTACCATCTCGCCATCCAACGCGAAAGGAATAAGATCCCGTTTTTCCAGTGGTCTATCGAGTAGTTCATTTACCAACACAGCGGCAGCTGTTGCGCTGGAAGCGCTGCTACCCAGACCACTTCCTCCCGGAATGAATTTGTGTATTCTTAACTCAAGTCCTCTTCTTTCTTCGCCAAGATGTTTTAATAGTGCAGTAGCGGTGATGCCGGCAATGTTCTGATCGGCGGCTATTGGAATATCTTTTTTCTTACCGGTGATTTCAATGATATGTACTCCGGGTGTATCTACCCACTTGCCTATCATTTCATCCGAAGGAATATCAATCGCCATGCCCAGTGTATCAAAACCACATGCCAGGTTAGAGACAGAAGCGGGAGCGATGACTTTGAGTCCGGTTTTCATGTAGTATACGATAAACAGTAATCGGTATTCAGTAATCGGTATTCAGTTAGCTGATAGCTGATAGCTGATAGCAGTTTATTGGGTAAAGGTAGTGAGTTTCGTAGAAGAATAAATTTCACGTTCTCACGTTCTCACGTTCTCACTCTCTTACACGTCTTACACCTCTCTTCCAGGTTTTTTCACCGCCACCTCATTGGCGGGAACAGTGCCATAATACTGGAGGGAATACGCTTTGGTGAATTCGGATCCGTAGAAGAAAATCATGGAGGAATAGGAAGTCCATAGAAGAATCAAAATAACAGATCCGGCAGTACCGTATCCCGAACCGGGTTCTGCGGTTCCAAAATAAAGACCAAGTAGAGATTTGCCGATCATAAATAACAAAGTAGTGAGGAATGCACCGAGCCAGACGTAGCGCCACTTGATATCAGCATCCGGAATGATTTTAAACATAGCCGCAAAAAGAGCGGTGATAAAAACAAGGGAGAATAAAAAGTTGAGAATATTAAAAAACCAGACCATCGTAGAACCCCAGTGACGCATAATCCAATCTCCGGATGCTGCAAGAAAAGAAGAGATGACCAGGGAGATCAGCAACACAAATGCAATCGAAAGGATCATGCCAAATGAAAACAAACGAAGTTGGATCAATCGCCATATGCCGGATTTATGGGGCCTGGCTTCGACCTCCCAGATGATATTGAGTGATTTTTGCAACTGGACAAACACCCCCGTGGCACCGATCAATATGGTGGCCAGTCCTATGATGGAGGCCCACAAAGAATCCTTGCTGCGCATCGAAAAAAGGATCATTTCACGGATCTGGTCTGCCGTCGCTATGCCCATCACACTTGCGATATTCTGATGAATATGATTAGTGACCAGATCGGGCCCAAAGAAATAGCCGGACAAGGCTACAACAACAACCAACAAACCCGGTAAGGAGAAAATCGCTGTATACGCAATGACCGAACTCTCCTTAAAGGGATCTCTGGACATCCATTTCGTAAAGGCCTTTTTAAGAACCGTTGTCGTGTTTTTTAATTTTAGAGGCATCACATTTATTTATGTAGTTAGCGGTGTCTATGCATTAATCCTTTTACTCCTTTTTCTTCTCTTCCTTCTTTGGGGGATCATTAAAAACCTTTTTAAACAACCCGCCTTTCTTTCCTTCTTTATCATCGACGGCCTTAACTAATCCGATGTTCACCTGATTATCGAGGGAAGGATAAATAGCCTCGATAAATGCATTTCGTAAAGTAGCCAGTACTGCATACCAGATGCCTATAGTCCGTTCTCCAAAATTTCCGGCAAGAGGAACCTTGGTACCAAACTGATCTGTTTTAGGATTCTCTACGATGTCACCCGCGATACCGACAAGACCTTCCCATAATTTTCTCAGCACACTATCCTTCCGGTCTTCCGGACCTACTACATCCAGGTCTTTAATGACAGGTTTTACATAGCCGATATATTTTCTGTCTTTGGCGGCCAACTCGAGGTATACATCCAATGTGCCTTTATTGATATCAAAGTCTCCATATGCTTTAAAGAAAGTATTCAGTTTCACAAGGTTTGCATTCTTGATTTCAGCATTCAGGTCATAGGTCGGATCATTGGCCAGTGGATTGATCCGCATATTGAAGTTCATTTTCCCTTCATAGATATCGGCAGTAGCGACAACGGTAGCAGGCAGTAGTGTTGTGTCTTCAACATTAGAGAGGTTGTTGGCGAGTATGTGGGTATTGTCAAGAAAAATATCAACAGCTGGTGTGGAGAGCGGGTCGAGATATTGGATTTTACCATTAAATACTTCAAACCGATTAACCTTAAGTGGGGTAAATGTTTTGAGGATCAATCGAAAATCATTCGAATCACCCTCAAGTTGTTCGGGTTCCGAAGCATTGTTTGTAAAACGCAGCAGCGCGGTATGGCATTCGAGTTCACTCACGATCTGGCCTTTAAACAGGGACTTCCATTCAACAGAAATATCTATGTTGTCAGCCGAGAAAAAGGGTACTTGTTTCTGTGCCGTTGTATCAATGATGTCGATATAGATATCCTTGACCGTGTATGCGCCACGGTGCAGCGAAATATCAAGATCATCCACATGACCAAAATAGCCGCCGATGTTGGCTAGCCGGTTGTTGATAAAATTTAAAACAATATAAGGCAAGGCCAGTCGGAGAATGACCAGTAATATGATCACCGAAAGACCAATACGCAGAAGTCGTTTTCTTTTTATTTGTTTTGACGGAGCCCTGGATGTGGGATTGATTAATTTCATAATAGATAAATCTAACACGGTAAAAATGCCGATACCATATCTCCGGGGACGTAATAGAAACGGGTGTTTATAAAAAAGATTTCTGGTCGCTAACGACCCTGTCAATTGTATTCAAACAGATCAGACGGAGGGTAATGGTACAGCCGGAATCACCGATACATTCAAAGGAAGGATGTGTTTTACTAAAACACCAAATGAATGCTGGGAGAGCGCATACATCAAGTGGGCCTTGCTCAATATACGCAATTTCAGCCCAGTACCGGCTAAGAGAGAGCGATAAGCCCCAAATGAGCTGAAGGTATAAAACGATGACGGGCCAGAAGTTTCCGGGATTCGTTACATCAATCCACCGGTTAATTGAAATTAAAAGCCACACACAGGATAGACATTTGCAACCTTGCCATGTCAATTATTTTACACATCTTAGACCCTTCAATCATGACCAACTACGTATGAACCGAATACTTGATTCCTGGTACAGCCCTTCTTTGAATAAGAACATGGAAATCGCCATGTATGGCCATTTTGGCCCGGCCCTTTTACTGATCCCGACGGCCGCAGCCGACTATCTCGAATATGAGCGTTTTCTGCTCCTTGATGTGATCCAGCCTCATATCGATGCAGGTAAGGTCAAGGTGTTTTCCATCAACAGCATCAACGCTGAGAGCTGGCTCAACAGCAAGATGCATCCGCGTCACAAGTCGATCCGGCACCAGCAATTTAATAATTATGTAACCAAGGAGGTCGTGCCTTATATCAAGCAGAACACCAGTGAGGAGACAGGGATCATCACCTGTGGTGCATCGCTGGGAGCTTTGCATGCCGCCAATATGTACTTCAGGCGTCCTGACCTGTTTGCGGGCACGATTGCCATGAGCGGGGTCTATGATCTCACATCCTATACGGATGGGTATTTTGATGAAGATGTGTACTTCAACAGCCCGATGCACTACCTTGAAAAACTTGATGATGACCATTTCCTCCCCATGCTCAGGAGATCAAACCACGTACATATCCTCACCGGATCTGGAGATTATGAAAGCCCAAGCGCCTCCAGAAATTTCTCTAATATATTGAGCCACAAAGGCATACCTCATGAACTTGATGTTTGGGGACCAGATATGAGCCACGATTGGCCTACCTGGAGGGCCATGTTGCCTCACTATCTGGCGACACGGTTTTAAAACCGGGCATAAAAAGAGCTTAGAAGTACGGCCAGGAAAAAAAGGTACGGACAGGACGCGTCC
>JANNSS010000046.1:0-30111 GCA_031402955.1 Saprospiraceae bacterium | reverse complement strand
GCATAAGGCGGAAGGTATGCATAGGGTTCATAGACAGCAGCCTATTTGTTACTACTGTATAGCCGCTGAAACTAAAAACGAGGCCACCTCCCATGGGAGGCAGCCTCGAAAAACAATTTATCGTATTGAAACAGAAACCACTTTGGTTCTATTTGCCAACAAAAAATCTTTGTGTTGAAGTATAGTCATTGCTGAATACTCTGATCGTGTACAATCCGGAAGGAAGGCTTGACACATCAACGCTTTCTCTGCTGTTAGCAGATACATTGATATTAGAAACCAGTACTCGTCCGTTCATATCAACGATTTCAGCTGTAACATCTTTAGAAATGCCAATGAACAAGAAATCGCTCGTTGGATTTGGATAGACATTAAAGGTAACATCATTGGTATTAACTGAACCCTTTGCAGAAATATCTACATTGACTTTGTCACCATTGAGGTAACCTACTGCTGTATTGAAGTCTGTTGCATCGATCGTACGTCCGGTCAGGGATGTAAATCTGATCATGAAAGCTACTGCACCTTCCTTCAATACATCAAGGCTGTTTGAAGTGATACGGAGCTTGCTATCATTTTCATTGTAATGACCTACTGCTTGTAAATCATTAGCGATGAGGGAATGATACTGAAGCTTTGTACCATCATAATCAAGGTTAAGGTCGATCGCCTGGATGTCTTCGATAGACGTAAATGTCACCGGTACGTCAACAAAGTTCTCAGTATACTGAGCTTCGCCAACTCCAACATTCACTGCATCAGAAGATCTAATCAGGACATCAACACTGTTCTTGTAGTTACCATTGACATCACCATACATGATACCGATATACTCCTCATCACTGATGACCGGGCAAGTAGCAAAGCTGCTTACTGGTGCATTCAGACAGAAAGGTACTTGTGGTACTCTGCGTTTAGAGTAACCGATACCATTATCTGCAGGGAAAGAGCTGGAGATAAAGTAAGACGGATCAAACGCTACAGTGCTGTTGTCAATAAACTGCCAGTCTTTAGAAGCAGAATACGTTGGCTTAGGTGTACCGTTGCTGTTGTAGTTCCACTCTTGTCTGAATTCATCGAGGATCAATACAGCTCTTTGGTTGATCTGAGATACGTCACCCGCAGATACCACACCGTCCCTGTTCACGTCCATGGCGATAGCCTGGTAAACACTTGGTGTAAATGAAATATCATCGATGATCAATCTCCTGGTCAATAAAGCATCAAAACCATTGACTACTGCCTGTACGTCAGTCGTCGCTGCGATGTTTTTACCAATGGTGATTTTCAGGCCATTCGTAAGATCATAGGTAAATTCACCGAGTGCATTGGTATTTGAAACTGGTCCAACTAGAGCAGCAGGACTTGCTGCGCTTGCGAGGCTGCAATCAATGGAGTTGTTTGCCTGGATAGTTACAGGTACACTGTTTCCAATAGGGCTACGATCTTCCCAAAATTCGACATTCGCTGTCATTACGGTATTACGGAAGGTTGTAAACTCACCTGGAGGTACTGGGTTTTGATCCTGAACGCCATTGAAATAACTTTCTTGTAAATCAGTTACGGTTACTGTAGTTGAATCCACTGAAAGGAAAGATGGTCTTTTTGCAAATTCTACACAAACGATATCACCTGTTCCGGTGAAGTCTGTACCAAATGGTGCATCAACATCGATGAACACTGAAATCAGCATTTCTTCATTGATCAGATCAATGCTGTTGTCTGTTTCAAAGAAATTTACGTTTACTAAATCACCACTCTTGATGACATTACCTGTAGGATAGATCTCTGTGTTATCCCATGTCAGTACGATGTCATAACCAATAACATCAGCTACAGCAGACACAGCCTTGATTGGAATACAAACCGTCTCATCATTACAAACCTGGCTTACGCTTTCCACTACATATGGAGAACCGAGTGGGTTGATAACGTTTAGAAGTACTGTATTTGAACCACCTGTTAATCCTAAGTTGTCCGTAGGAACTACTGTAATCGTATTTGCACCAAACGGAGCAACGAAAACGGCATTCCAGTTAAATGTAAATGGTGATGGACCGGTATTATCAACACCGATAGAAAGGCCATTCACAAAAAACTCAACTGAAGCTACTGTTCCATCTGTATCGGTTGCATTTACGCTGATGAGCGTTATGCCTTCAGGAATAAATGAACCAGAAGTAGGTGAAGTGATCGTAGCTGCAGGAGCTGCGTTATTGGTGATCGTGATGTTCTGGCTCGCTGAACCAGTTGCACCCAAACCGTCAGTAGCAGTTGCAGTAATTACACGTACACCTGAAGGTGTAGCGGTGAAAGATGCCTGATATGGAGATGAATTGTCAACACCAATAGATGAACCATTGAAGAAGAATTCGATCTGCGTGATGCCATCAGGGTCTGTAGCCGTTGCAGAGATATTGACAGTTGTTCCTGTGATCGCTGTTAAAGGAGCGGTCAGGGTAACTACCGGAGGATTATTACCGGTAACCGTGATATTCACTGTGTCACTTGCAACACCTCCTGCATCATCCCATGCACGGGCAACGATCTGGTGAGTTGTTGTCACCAGGCCGGTTGTAAAAGAAGCATTGTATGGGCCAGGGCCTTGAACAGTAGATAATAACACACCGTCTTTGTAAAAATTGAGCGAGTCAATAACACCATCTGTGTCAGTTGGTGTTGCAGCAATGCTTACTAAAGCAGATGGACCAAAGTTCTGTCCTTCTGTTGGTGCTGTGATGACAACTGATGGAGCTGCATTTGGACCAAAAGTCAATGCACCATCCGTAAACTGACCAGGACCAGGTGTTGCAGCAACATACTGCTCTACGAGGTTATCACTGATCCTTCTTAGCTGAAGGTTGATTTGACCTGAAAGGATACCTGCAGTTGTGAACTGACCAATACATACTCTGTTAGGAGTAGTTGGTCCAACTAGGGATACAGTTACGCCAAGCGCACCGTCTACGACTACAACCTCAAGGGCTGAGCTGTTGACGTTGTTCAAAACCGGATCCAGGATAGGTTCCAGACCAGGTGTTGCTGTCCATGTGATGCTAGACGCAACAACAATATTGCCATCCTCTGTCGTCAACGGAAGTCCTGCGAGTGGATCATTGTGGATCAACAAGTTAACTGGTGTGTGAGGATGGGTTGGTAATGCTCCGTTATTATCTTCTGTTGGAAGAACTTCCAATACACCTGATGTTCCACCGGTGCTACCACTTGTTCTTCCGGTTGATAACCAGGAATCAAGTCCTACGGTGTTATCATCAAGCCTGCTGGCCTGAACGTTATAACCATATAAACCTCCAAAATCGGTATGATTCCAGAAAGGAGCTGTAGAACGGAAAACCAAGGTATCTACTTCACCGGTACCTACGTTGGTGGCACCAAAAATAGCTTGTAACTCCCATCCCGGAGCCATGTCAACATAAAGCCTGTATGTCTTTGCGCCAGCAGGAAGAGGATCAACACCAGAAAAAGCTATATCCGTTGCATTCGCAACATAATAGGTCTCAATGATCACATCTTCTAATCCCAGCTGGGCCTTGATTACTCCTGACGAGAACAGGGCCATGCATAAGATGATAAATATTTTTCTCATAATTTTTTTTATTTGTATAGGTTGTTGAGGAAATGATTAGTTACAAGTGGTATTGAATGAACCAAGTAACTGAAGGAAGTCAGTGGTGTTTGTTGTTCCATCAATGTTAAGGTCAGTTGGGCAAGACTGAAGATTGCCTTGAAGTCCGATCAGTGCGTTGTATGCACACTCTGATAACCATGATTTCTCACCAACTTTGAAAGCTCCTCTGTAAGGTGCTGGTGTGAAAAATCCGTCAACCGGTGGCAATGAAGTTGTTGTGATATCAGCACCTGGAAGAATGTCATGCTTTACAGTTACAGCGTTCGTACTAACGTTCATGCTATGAAGACCAGCAAATCCGGTAACAGAAGCAACAGAAGTGTTTCCATCATTCGTGAATTTAGTCAGGTCAGCAGGGCTACCAGGAGCTCCGGCTACGCGTACTTGATCACCGGCTGTGCAACCGATAAAGGTATTGTTCACCATCACCAGGGCACCTGAGTTCCATGCTGCATAGCAGTCGTCGGCTGGTACTGGAGCACCACCACCGGTTCCGTCAGCATCAATAAAGTGGGTCAATGTATTTCCAAAATTTGCACCTCTGTTGTAGTTAGAGAAGATACAGTTTCTGATTTCACCACGGCTGGCTTCTTTCCACTCGATAGCCTGGTTGTTATCTAAAGCAGGACCTCCGTTGATACCAGCAGCACCAATAAATGTAGCGTTGTAGATTTTAGGACTTGCATGGTATGTGCACTGAAGCGCATCATCACTGTCAAGTTCAAAACCATTGTCACCACCTGCTGCAGTTGTTAAGTCTGTCTTAACGACTACCCAGAACTGGCCATTACCACTCCATCCCTGATCCCAGTCAAAACCATCATCATCATTGAATAAAACAGATGCATACTTCAGATCAACTGAACCACCGAAAAATTCAACTCCATCATCGAGGTTAGAAATAACTTCAATGTGGCTAAGGGTTGTGCCTCTACCAACTGAACCAAGGGTAAGACCGTTCAACTCGTTAGCAGCACCTGCGATATCACCCGCGTGACGGATAGATACATAGGTCATGATACCTGAGTTGTCATTGTCATCATGTAAACCTGGGCCTGCACCATAGTTGTTTCTAGGCTCTGAAGAAGTGAATCCTTCAATGAAACCGATACCATCAGAAACGGTGTTTGATCCAAAACCACCTTTGAGGTTGTTTCTTGCTTTTCCAAGCAGTACTACACCACCCCATTTTCCTTTATTGGTGATGCCATAAGTACCATTCATCGGGTCAGCATTAGCTGTAAATACAATCGGGCAATCGCAGGTACCTGGAGCGAAGATCTTTCCGCCTCTGGATACAATCAGTGCATTGTTGTCACCGGATACACCCTGGAGACCTTTGATAACGGTACCGGGAGCAATGGTCATTGATTTTCCGTCGCCGACATAAATCTTGTCATTGAGGATGTACGTGGTATCGCAAGACAATACCGTGTTTGCAGCTGTCAGGTTACCATCAACATCTGCCCGGAGGGAGAGGTTAAGTGTAGGCCTTGAGCTAACTACAGGACAACCGCAAGCTTGTCCTAAATCATTCTGCGCATTCGCAGTCATCGTGAACCCAGCAGCAATAAGAGCCACTGAGAAACGTAAACGTTTCATCAACATAATTAAAAAGTTTAAGGTTAAAAGAAATAGGTTTTTGAATGCCACAAATTTAGCTTCACAATATTACCAACCCTCATTTTTACTATCAGAAAATAGTAAAATCATTGCTGGTCTTTTGATTATATATTTACAATTATTGAATGAACCTTTTCAATTTCTAATAGAATACGATCATATTGAAAATGCACCATGTATGTAAATCTTTACACATTGGTTGTTCAACCGTAATGGTAGATTATATAATTTGAAAAGCACGATTTATAGGCTATGAAATTCATTTTTTGTTATACGTCAAATGATAAATGATCGATCATTACTCCTTTACACATCGGATACTGAATCCATAATTTGGTTGTGCGGCATACCTGAAGATGCCCGACTTCTGATAGTCAAGATATCTGTACCATGCATACCCATTGACAGCCGTGGACGTCCACCAATATCCACTGTGGCGAGTGGCCGGTATGCCCCACGCTCCATTGAATACTCTGCAACTTCCACCTGTTGCTGAAAACCCGGATGAATTAGTACCCCACACGCCATCATACCGAATCCAGCCTTCGGTCGTTGTGGTTTCTATCTTCAATTGATCCCCCTGATCTGTTCCACGCCAGTTGGTCTGATTGATTTCTGCAACAGACATACCCAGATATTCCTCCAGTACCTTCCAATCTTCATCAGAAGGTACGCGCCATCCTTGAGGTGCTATTGTCTGGCCTGAACCGATAACATGAAAATTGTAAAGCAAGGCATTACCCGCTGCACCATTGTTGTAATGTGCACATGCCGCATTGGAGGTCATTGCCCATTGTTCTTGATCTGTGATCAGGGGAATCACATCTCCTGATGCAAATGTAGTGACGCGAAGATCTTCGGCCATCCACCACTGGTTTCCAATTTTGATGGTCTTGTATTCATTGCCCTCGTGATCTGTTACGACCCCTGTTTCTTTCATAGGTGCAGCATTCCCATCATCTCCGCAGCTTTGCAAGGTGACCAACAAAATGGCCATCAGTAAAAAAGATGTGCCCTTCAAGCGCATGGACAGGTTGCGCCCCCATATAAAATATAAACTGGTTTTGAACATTAGCGGAATTTTGGATAGTGTGACAATTAGATTTTTACAAATGGTACCGGCGCTATGGCGTATCCTGCCACTTGCAGTTGCAATGCGTAAATGCCGGGGACAAATGACGAAACATCTATCGTGAAGACCTGATCCTTAAGAACACCCTGGCCGACAGATCTTCCATACATATCATATATGGTGTATCGGATTTCATTATGCTCGACAATGTCGATATCGAATTGCAATTCATGGACAGCCGGATTTGGATATAGCATCACCTGGGCTTCAACACCGTCAATACGTGGGCGCAGATCAGGACACACCACACTGATATCCAGGTCATGGCAATATCCAATGTAACAACAGAGGTCTTCGACATTATAGTTGGCATCCGGATTAAAATTGCAAGCTATCGTATCAGTACATCCCAACACTATCAGGGTTTTGCACTGGCTGTTGTCTTCACATGCATAGTCCGGACTGGCTTCCAGGTAATCCGGATTCTTACATCCACAGGTGTAAGGAAACTTTAAAAAGGGAACAAATACCTCCTGGTCCCCCAGGGCTTCATTACGCGCTACATATTTTACGATTTGAGGGATACCATTCACTTTAATCTCAACTTCGAGATTGAGTTCGAAGGCGATGTCCCCTTTGGTGGTCAGCTGAGCGACGAGTACTTCATTTCGTATGGAATCCACTCCTGCAGTCCCGGCATTTTTCAGACTAACATCTTTCCTGTTGAGGTGATATTTAGGTGTTGCAGATCCGAAAATCGTGGTATCTGTATTACTGATCAGGTCTATAAAGCCAACATCCACCCATGAACCTGGAAGATTATTGACAAACATCAGGCCATCCGATTGTGTAAGCGGTTGACCAATCTGGCTTTCGCTATTCGTCAGTAGACCGGTCGCAATGGCTGCAGAACCTCCATCATTGTTGGGCCCACCTATTACCGAACCATCCGTATCACCATCCTTTGGAACTCCAAAATAAGCTCCCTGGGAAAATGATCTGCTGCATTGGCCTAAGGTGATGTAGCTATCCAAAGCAACTGTCCCGATTTCATATCGGTTTCTGCTCAGATCTTTACCAAACGAAATACCTTCCTCCCGATGATTAAAAAATGGAGCCGAACTTGAAAACAATAATGGATGCCGCTCATCACCATAGATAGACAGCAATCTGGAACCTGGCAGCAAATCAACATAAATCCGATACGTTGTTGAACCTGTTTCGAGTTGACCTCCAACTGTATCTGTGGCATCGTTTGCATCAGCTATGTAATAGGTCTCAATGATAAGTTGCTCAACCTGCGCGATGGAAGCCAAATAAGCGGTGCATATCAGCACACAAATAAGAACTACCTTGTTGATCATCTCCATTTCTATATTTATAAGTTGTAGGCTATCCCGAGCGAAAACTCAGTGCCATATTGATAGTCATCAAAATCAAGCAGAAATCCCTCATCATACTTATAGGCCCTGCGCACGGCATCATTTAAAATATCCTTGATGGTAAAACTCATGCTGAAATGTTTACCCAATGGATGTGATACTTTAAAATTCAGTAAATGCCTGGGCAATTCATAGACATCCGGAGTGGCGTCTGCCGAAGTCAGCACCAGTTTTTCCCCTTGTACATTATAACTCAGTGATGCAGCCAATCCTTGGTCTCCCGTATAGGTCAAAATCGTATTGACGACATAAGGCGCTTGCCCGAACATGTTTCGCTCGATAATGCCCACCACTTCCCAGGACTTGATTCCATTTTCGATGATCAGTCGCCTGTCTTCCACCTCGGTATACGAATTGACCAGCGAAACATTCGCGCTGAGTTCTAAGTGTTTATCAATCTTGACTTTTCCTTCTACCTCGATGCCATACACATTGGATCTGTCTGCGTTTGACCAGGTAAATCCGATGTTGGAGCTGGTCAGCTCAATGTGATTCTTAAAATTCTTGTAAAAGAGACTTGCGGAAATAAAGTTTCCCGACTTAAAGTAATTTTCATAGCGCAGATCGTAATTGCTGATTTCAACAAACTCAAGTTCAGCATTTCCAAACACATCTTCATTGAGTTCAAAATCACGAATGACGGTTTCTGAATACTCCCGGATGCTTGGCCTGGCAATCGTCTTGCTATAGTTGAGCCTTAAGTTGGATGGGAATATATCATCAGCTCGGAGACGATAGATAAAGTTGACACTGGGCAGGAAGTCCAGGCGATCAAAATTGGTGGGCGTCAGGGTAAAGGCTTGTTCCGGTGTTCTGCGTCGAAGGTCATCTGCCGCATAGCCAAGTTCATGAAATAGCTTTACATCTGTAAACAGGTCCGAATACTCAGCCCGCAATCCGCCACTCAACCTGATCTTTTCGGTAATGGATTCATCAATCATGACAAAGCCGGAATACACCTTACTATACCCGATGGTATGATTAGCCGGGTCATTATACTGCCTGTAGAACATATCAATACGCTCCAGGCCACTAACAGGATCCAGGCGAATATCAAATTTCTCATCTGCAAACAATTCATTCAACTGGCCATTGGTAAAGTTGGTAGTGACGCCCCTGGCCAATTCAAGTAAATAGGTGTATTGTAAAAAATCCCGCTGCTTGTCAAGATAAGCCGCACCAAATTTCAATTTGCTGATATAGCCGGGTCTTTCCCGAAGCGGAAACTCTACCGAAGCTTTTGCATCAAAAATATCCTCATCGAGATATCTGAAATTACGTCTGACGTTGGAGATCGTTTTATCCAGGAGATAATCTACTTCATCATCTGAGAAATACTCCAGGCTCTTGAAATCCGGCGCCGTACTCTCTCCATCTGCATAAGATGCAGAAAAATGAAACCTTGCGCCTGTAGCTTCGCTGTAATGATCAGACATGTACTGATAGACGTACTGGGCCCGCTCCTCGTAAAACTGACCCTGGAGATAGGCGTACCTGTAGAGGGTCGATCCAATGGTGTCCAATCCTTCTCTGATCTGGTTTGAACCAATCAGGTTAGGCATAAACAAAAGGGAAAAACTGTTATTCGTATTCAACTTAAACCTGGCGGAAGCAATGGCCGTCCATCCGTTGTTATACCTGGCATATTGCTGACTATACTGCTGAAAGATAAACGGGTTTCCAAGGGAATCAACGTCTTCAGAAAGTGAGCGATTGAGATACGAATCGGGATCATACTGGACGGCGCTCCCATAGCGAAAACCCCCTAGAAAGCTAAGGGGCTTGTTGAATAGCTTTGTCTCATTACCAATCGAAAATGTCTGTGAAAAATTTAATGGTGCTGTTTCTTCAAATGTATCCCAGTTATTGGCAAAATCATTGAGGGCTCCTTCAGCGTCCTTGTTGAGCACCTTGAAGGCCTGGTTCTGATAGTCACCTGCATAATACTGAGCTTTTGCCGTACTGACCGCCTGGGGATCATTGAGATACGCAGGGCCCAGTAATCCCAACTCCACCAGCCCGAGTTTAAAATAGGTCTCGCCTATATCGCTCCCTGCGGCCCAACTCTCCGTAATGCCGATGGACCTGAAGTAATTCTCCAGGCCCAGCGCGCAAAACTCCTCATAGGTTGTTGGGGTTGCTTTAACGGCAACATATTGATCATGATTGATATCCCTGAAACCATTGTCATATCCAAGCCAGTCTGTCTTGCTCGTTTCGTTGGTGAGTACTTTCTTCAGGCTTGTCTGCGGCACATAGCCTACTTTGGTTTCAAAACCAATGGATAGTTTGTCTGGATTATCTTTTGTCTCAATAGAAATATAGGCTGCAGCCCAATCTCCCTGAATATCCGGACTCGCCGTCTTGGTGATGATAATATTATCTATAAAACTGGACGGAAATAAATCCAGTTTGATGTTATTGGTAAACGGATCTAAGGTCGGAATGAGCGAACCATTCACACAGGTCTGCACATATCTGTCCCCGAGGCCGCGCACGGTAATAAAACTCCCATTGGTCGCTACACCCGTCACCCTCGATATGGCTGCGGAAATATTATTGTCCCCGATCTTACTCATGAGATCGCCAGACATATAATCCAATGTACTCGCGGATTTCTTCTTGATACTCTCCATGTAGTACTGGTTACTTCGCTCTTGCCTGGCCACCACTTCTACTTCACCTAAGGCGAAAGAAGCGGGGGCCATGACAAAATCTTTTATCAGCACCTGGCCTTCATCAACCAGTACCTTGTCTTCGATTGTAGCATAGCTTACATAGGCGACAACCACCGTATGTTCTACGCCACTACTGACCCGCAGCGTGTAGTAGCCATCCAGATCTGTAGGTGCTCCAATGCTTGCATCTGCTTTAAGGAATACGGAGACCCCGATGAGTGCTTCGCCGTTTTCATCTGTAATCTTTCCTCTCAGTGTTCCTTGCGCAAACGTTTGCATCACGGAACCAGCCAAAAAGGCAAGCAATAGACAGAACCTCCAGGTACACATAAGGTTGAAATAAGATCAAAAATGAAATTCCTGCTGTATGTTAGAAGATAGCTTAGCGGATCACGACGACTTTGCCGTTATACTGATACTTGTTTTCCAACTGGAGAGACAAAATGTAGACACCCGGCAAAAGATCATGCAATTCAAGCTGTGTCGAATAGGCTGCGATCTTTCCACTTGCGACCACAGCGCCATCCAATGAGTTGAGTGTATATTCGTTTTGATCACTGGTCAATGGAATCTGGCGGTCTATATCAATAGCAACATGACCTGTGGTCGGATTAGGATATACATTGATCTGGTCATTGTTGAGGAATACAAACTCATCCTTGACAGCAATGGTTGCTTCATTGTAGATCAACTGGTACCATCTGATTTCATTACCTATAGGGTCTCTGGCTACATACTTTTCAACACCTAAAGTTTGCTGATTCCTGATCTGAATGTTGAGTTCAAATTCAAAGACGCCATCTGTTGTAAACTGACCAATCAGTACTTTGTTATCTAACGAATCAGCACCCATGGATCCATTGAGGGATGACCATGCGCCATCTTTTGTACTCATGATGGTTGGGATCGGACCGGCATTGTTATCATCAAAGACAGATAAATCGGCATCAAAGAAGCCAACAACGGTAACGGATTCACTTGGCGCAAGCACAGCACCATCCTGCAAGCTCAAGGGAATTCCAGCTTCCGGATCATCATTGAGGAGCACTCCGTCAGCATTAACGATCGTATTGACGCCATCATCCTGTGTCTTTAATACACCTGTATAATCCTTGAGGGCAGCCCCTACAGACAACCATGAGTCGAGCATCACAGAATTGTTCTGCGCCTGATTTCTGGAATAGGTCGGAAATCTGTTACCTCTGTCTTCGTTATTGAAAAACTTTGTGGTGGTGGTGATTTTCAGTTCGTGCTCAGGCACCCCAAACGCAGCCTGAAAAATATAACCAGGGAGCATATCTACATACACTCTGTAGGTTACGGAGTTCAATGGCAATTCTCCTCCGTCACCATCGACGGCTTTGTCATTTTCATTGGAGATGTAATACTTCTCCACGATGATCCCTTCAAGCCCTTGCTGGGCGGATAACTGCATGCAGAGTAAAACGAAAAAAGAGATGTTGTAAACTATTTTCATTGGTTTCAATTTAATGGTATGTGATTATGGATTAGTTAGCGAACGGGTCTGGCTGCAGTACAATTACTGCAGCAGCAATTTTTGCGTTTTCATAGTGTGGTCTTTTGTCACGATTCTCACCGTATAACTGCCTCGTGGAAACATTTGTACATCGATGTTATTGAGGCCATTGGTGTTGAGTTTATGCCCACGGATGACCGCTCTGCCGAGCGCGTCAAACATATCCAGTGTTCCTTCTTCATCGGATTCGATGTAGAGAAAATCAGTGGCTGGGTTGGGAGAGATAAACAGGTCGCTGGTTTCGATGTGCTTGTTACTCACCGTAATTTCGTCTCCCTTTAGTTGCAAATCACAGGTGCACCTTTCCCCATTGAGATAACAGTTAAAGTTTGAAAAATCAGACTTCTTCAACGTAGGAGATTTAACCCTGAAACGGATAGAAACGGATTCCAAAGGTGACACTGGATATGGCGTAAAGCTATTAGAGGTAAACCGCAGCTTCAAGTCATTGGGATTCAGGAAAGCTGCATACTGAAGGTCCTCAGCATGTTCTACGATAGATAGAAATTCAAGGTTTTCGACATTGATCAGCATGGAGAAATCCATGGCATTGATGAGTTCATCTGTGGCCGCAAATACCGGTATCTCCACAATATCTCCTACGATGATTATCTGATCGAGACTGAAGATGATGCGATCCAGGCTATCTATATCGATCAAATCAAATGCGTTCGTCTGCTGTTGGGTTGAACTAACGCCGAGCTTGCTATGACTGCCCTGATCCATCCAGGACCACAGGGATAGGAATACGATAGTAAATAGTGTCATTGCTCGGTGGTTTGATACTTTAGGAAAAAATGTAATTTCTGGCCTCAAAGGTATATCGGATACCTCCGGAAGCACCAGAAAGGATGTTAATAAATCAGAAAGTTATCGTAATGGAAATAGCATGAAAAAGCAAATCAACAGTATTTAAATACCCGTTTGATCTCCGAAGACAGAATCCTATACTCGTCAGACGGCTTGATATCAATGCTTTGTGAGGCATGCTACGCCATGGAGTTTACATAAGAAATATTTTACAATCCACATATCGAACAATAGATTGTGGATAAGATGAGTCAGTGCGCAGAAATGTAATCCTTGTTTGCCGTTGCAGGAGCGCCGCACTGAGCGGAGCCGAAGTGTTTGCTCCTGCGACCAATTGGATACCGGCGAATGCCGTTGCAGGAGCAAACTCCTGCAACGGCCATGGCCATTTTATCCCCAGGATATTCTACCATGAACCGCCGGATAACCATCATTATCATCTTTTTACATTAAAGTGAGATCAATTTACAAATGGCTAAGATGACACCACTACTTTCGGGCCTCATATCACGATACAACTTCACTTCTTACCCATGTGCCGAAAGCGAACCATACAGCAAATCTCTATTGTCAACGGGCAAAATACATTTCGCATGCATCTAAGCGCAACTTCAAAGTTGGTTACGCTACTATATACTTCTATACCTACTTTGCTTTTGGTCCTAAATAGCTATGTGTTTACTTCCATTTATGCACAGCCAGTCCTTTCAAATGATCCCGAGCCTTACTTTGAAATCGCCGGACGCATCCGTAACGGAGACTGGGCATTTGAAAGTAGTTTGAACATCGCGGTGCCTACCGGTCAGCAAGGCGGAGGTCAATGGCAGATGAATCCGGATGGATTACCTGTATGGAACAGTGAAGGCAATACCTACGGAGACCTCCATTCCTTTTCAATGTCATTTACGCAAGCAACGGGCACGATCCTCTGGCAAATCGATTTTAACCGTGATGGGGATTTTGAAGATTTCCAGGAAACCAAATCTATGCCAGTAGAATATTTTGCTGAAAAAGGCTTTACCTATATCGGTGTATATGGACAGGGAAATGATGGCGGACTTACGGCTTCACTAAAATATCTGACTGTCAACAATGTTTACTTCGGGGATTACACTTCGTCAAGTGAAACACCTTTCAATCTTTTGTTTGAAGATCAATCAGGTGTTTTTAATGATATCGTTGTCACTGGGCAATTCTCTTTCTCGGGAGGTCAAGGCTTTGAGCGTCCACGCCTTTGGGTACGTCTCGGCAAGCCAAATAAACGTCCTGTCGCTGAACTAACCTATCCGCTTGATGGTACACTCTATGGATTGCTTGATACCATCCAGATAAAAGCCTTAGCTACAGACCCCGACGGGAAAATCCGTTATGTTGAATTCCTGGCTGATGACATCAAGATCGGACAGGATTTCAAATTTCCATATCAGTTTACCTGGAGTGATATCACTGAAGGGTTGCATATCCTGACCGCAAAGGCAGTGGATCACAAAGGAGCCATCGCTTACTCTGCTCCGGTCATTATATTTTATGGCGATAATCTTGCACCTACGTGCCGCATCTCCAATCTTGAGGACGATGATACCCTTTTTGATCCTGACACGCTAACTATAGAGGCCATGGCCTTTGATCCGAATGATGGAGTGAATTTTGTAAACTTTTATAATGACAGTAGCCTCATCGGGACAGACAGTCTTGCACCATATGTCAACACAGACTTACTTAATCCTCCAATGGGACAGTACACCTTGCGCGCACGAACCACGGACAATGGAGGTATGTCGACGATGTCGGAACCAGTGCGTGTTACCGTACGATGTATCAGAGAGGATGTTGATATCAATGGTACGGTCAATACCTTTGACTTCCTGCTGGTTCTTGCCGCCTATGGCAAAGACTGTTTTCGTTGTGCTGAAGATTTTAATGATGATGGCGTCGTCAGCACCTTTGACTTTCTAAGGCTGCTGGCTAGATTCGGGTATACGTGCAACTAGTGGGCACATTTGGTTTTCCTTGTCCATGACAGGAAGAACACAAAAAGAGCGAGATCACCACGATAGGCTTTAGGCTTTTCAAATTACTGAACGTTTAATGAAAGTTTACTACACTCCTTTATTTCTTTTCATGAATAAGACTCATCTCTAATAACGTCTTAATCCATATACCCAGAAGGAATATCCAATTTAAGCGCTACAAATACCTTATCCATGGGTTTTTGATTAAATTGGTTTTGCTTGAAAAAAACAAAATCATTCCCGATCATGTCTTCCCATGTCATTTGCTCGTCTACGGCTTCACCCAGGTGTGCTACGTAGATATCCAATGCTGCCTTATAATCTCCACTGAACAAATAGCCATGTGCAAGGTTACCTTCAATCAAGAGGGAGGAAGGATAGAGTTGCAAACCTCGTTTTAAATACTGTATGGCTGTTTCAAACTCCTGATATTCGAGCAGGCTCCAGCCGATGGAATTAAACATCTCAATATCCCCATTCAACGTATCAGGATTGAACACCTTCTTCGCATCAGGAAGATTCTCGCCATTTAACAATCTTAAATAGCCTGTTACATTACCTGACGGGTCAGTGACAAATTGCTTCTCACTGGAAAACGCTATATTGAAAAAATCAGTCTCACTGGAAAAGTACATTTTACTGGACGTCCCATCGGCATAGAGATAATATCCGTCTTTTTGCTTGACGATATGTGTTAAGGCGCGCCCATCTATCTGGTATACTCCAACATATTTTTGAAGGGTTTTGTCTTTAACATCAACTGTAGTTTTATACACCGGCTCATAATATCCCTTCCATGCATAGACCGTAGCCACACTGTTGATCACTTCTGGAATTAATCCATAGCTGTCCCCATCCGTGTTTAAAAATACCGCTACCCCATTGCCCCCTTGCAGGCTACCATAATACTGACCGCAGAAACCTTCATTACCCGCGCTATGTTGAAAATAAAGTGTGCCACTTCGATCATCGATAAATACACCCATCGCAGCAGAAGCATCATTATAAGGTGTCAAATGCAAAGTGGTCATTTCCTGGTTCAACACTTTAGATGATTTGCCTTCATAAGCTAACTGGGTCTCAATGATATACTGACAAAGATCCGTGGGTGTCATCCAAAGCCCTGCTGCACCTTGCTCCGGATACACATGGAATCGATTGGGTACCGCCTCTCCATCCGTATGATAGCCACTCGCACAAAGGTGTCGTTTATCTACAGGTGGGGGTTGTGAATAAAAACTATTGGTCATACCAATCGGCTTCAACACGTTTTCATACATAAACTCATCATACGGTTGATGGGTGACATCGGAAATAATCAATTGCGAAATAGTCGTTCCCCCTCCCGAATACTGAAACTTCAATCCGGGTTCGAAAAGCGATCTGACGGCAGGTGTATTAGCAGGCGCCTCTCCATCTAATACATGCGGAACTGATGGAATAGCTTCCTTGAGATTATAGCCCGGAAATCCATGCACACCTAGCCCCGCAGAGTGGCTTAATAAATGCGCTAGCGTTATCTTTCTGTTCCTGGAGATTTCATCATATGGGAATTGCCAGGAAGTCAGATACGAATTGATGTCCGCATACAAATCCAGCTTTTTATCTTGCACAAGTTTTAAAACTCCCATGGCATTGAGCGACTTGCTAATAGATCCGGGTTCAAACAACGTCTCCGTCGTGACAGGTTTCTTTGTCTCTACATCAGCCCAGCCATATCCTTTCGCCCAGATTACTTTGTAGTCCTTCACCACGGCTATACTCATTCCCTTTACGTGGTAGAAGTCCATCCGTTCATCAAGAGTACTCGTTTCATTTCCCTTTATTTTTACCCTGCCCGCCAGGCTGTTTTCCACCAGGCGAATTTGCTCCGCGATTTCACTGGAGTAAGATGTCTGGGCCAGGAGATAGTTTGCGCAAAAACCAATGGCAAGGATCAAAATTATTTTTTTCATACGGACAGTGTTTGCAAAACAAAGACAGGCCGAATGTACAGGATTCTATTCAGGGAGTCGTTAAGCAATTGTTACGGAGATGTTATGCCCGAGGGTGTCCTAAAGGCTTAGGAGGTTAGAAGCTTAGAAGCTTAGTTAGTAAGTGTATTTTGTTTTTTAACTTTAACCAACCCCATTTGATATCAGGGATAAGTGGTTTTGATAATTGCCCTACGTATGATTTCGGAAACTCTTCTTTGATCCCAAATTCATCAGGCTCAACAGGTGGACAAACATAAGTACCGAATAGGATATCCATCAAAGGAGAAATATTAGCGTAGTTGCCCCTATCCCTTTCTTTGTCGTGATGCCAGTGATGCAATTCAGGTGAACCAATAAATACCTTTAAAGCTCCAATTGATAATCTGACATTGGAATGAATATAGATCGCCCAAACGCCTCTAAACGCGACAATGGCTGCAAGCACATCCAAGTCAAATCCGAAAACCAAAGCCGGCAAATTGATTATCCCAATCGTATAAATGGAGTCAATCGGATGCTCCCGGTGTGCGGCAAGCCAATCCAAAGATTCCGAAGAATGATGCACTTTATGAAACCTCCATAGAAAGTCAATTTTGTGTTGCAGTCGATGTCCCCAATAGATCAAAAAGTCACTGAGGATCAGGACTTCAATGGCTTGCAACCAAATGGGTTGTTCTGCGATAATTGCCCTGAAGTGAATAGAGATATAGCCATTCAACCAAAGACTAAAATGGTCTAATGCCAATAGCACAAGTCCACTCCAAAGAAGGTACTGCCCGAAGAAATAACATAAATCCAACAACCAGTCCTGCCTTAATATTTTCTGATGAATTTTTGCAGGAAATGCTTTCTCCATAGGAATAAACACTATGGCTAAAAACAGCAAACTGGCTCCCGAGGCCAAAAGCATATTGACAAAGTTCATTCTCCTTTTTTATTTTTCTTCTCCTTAGTGACTGTTCCTTTTGTTTGGCGTATGGCTGGGCTAACTATTTGCGACCTCACGATGACTGGGCCTGTTTTGGAACTTGACATCATTTTGCTCATTCTCAATTGAGCTTCCTCTCGCTTGATTGCAGCGGAATCTGGTAACGGCTCCATTTTCTTAACCCCAGGCACCACTTTATCTATCGGGACTGGTGGACTTGCAGATAGATGTCTTTGTTGATGTACTGAAATGGTATCAACTTTTATTGAATCCCTGCTGCTTCTAACTTCACTCCCACCATTTGGACTTGGAAAATAGATACTTGAGGTTTGAAATAATAAACTGTCAAGTGATCCATTCCGGTACAATAAAAATATAGTCATCCATACCATGAAGTTCATGATGGCAAGACTTTTAAATAATTTCATTTTTTCCATATAGTTAGAATTTGGAATGATACAATTTGCTTCTGATCAATGGTGACCAGGTGCCGATCCGCGTCATTCACTTTTGAATTGCTCATGCTGTTAAGACACCAATTTATAGTATACCCCTATGACCGAAATAGCGAATGAATGCTGATTTCATCATTCACAGAATTTCATTTTATATTTACCCAATCATTTGCCCCATGGTATGACGCCCCGAAACGCACATAAGCCAATTCCAACATACATCCTCCGTATCATGGCAGGGTATCTGTTATCCCTGATACCTGCGCTTGCACAGGCACAGGACTTGATCATCACTAACAAAGGGGATTCGATCCATTGCCATATCACTGAAATCAAACCTGACCATATCCGGTATGCACATGTAGAAAAAGATGAGGTGGCCAAGGCATTTATTCCTTCGGCCTGGGTGGTGTCGTATCAGCAAAACTTTTACAACTACAGTGAGATTGAAATACTACTGGCTAAGAAACAGTTAGATCAACAAGAACAACGGACTATAGCCTATAAGCAGGCAAAGGAACGAGAGCAAAAAAGAGGGGGTGTACAAATGTCATGGCTACTATCCGGCGGATGGAGCAAACGTATTGCCGAACTTAAAAACAAGAGATATGATGATGAGACGCTTGCCTATGCCAGAGCCCAACAGTCCGGATGGAATTTTGGTTTGGATATTCAGTTTCCGATTTCAACCCGCAATTCATTTGGCCTAAAGTATTCTGCATTCTTTTCACAGCATGTGGGCGATTTCAATCTCTATTCCCATCCCCATGGCAATCCCACCTACATCAATATCAAAAGTACTATCTGGATTCATTACCTGGCTCCTACGTTCAACTTCAATATCCCTAGTGCAGATTCCTCCCGTGCGGTGATGTTAGGATTCGGGATAGGTTACCTGCTGTACACTGAGCATACCGGGGTGCAGCCGCCCATCATGTCTTCCGGAGATAACATCGGATTTTGCCTCGATCTGGGTTATGACTTTGGCCTACGAAAAGCAACCTCTCCATTCATTAGGTTTTCATTCTGCATCGGCAATCTTCTCAGCGCCAAGGTCGAACAGGGCTCCAACACAGCCTCCGGAAAGTTACGGACACCGGAAAACTTGTCGAGGATTGATGTGTCGGTGGGGGTGAAATTTAATGAGGTCAAGAAGAATTAATTTTTAAACACAAAAAGGCAGCTCCATTATTCCGTCGTCTTGAAATCAATCAAGTAAGGTTTTAGGCTCACTCCATCTTCTTTCCTGAAATTGTTTGTAATCAAAATCTGATAATGCTGGTTGGCCTCCAATGTTGCTTCAATAGTCCAGGTGGTACCTTCTTCATTGAAATATCTGTCTGGATTGATAGTTGGAAAATGATCCTGTCCGAGTGGCCCATAATCTACACCCGTATTATGTTTCATTAATGGCTCAGAAAAGGTGAGGGTAATCGTTCTCAGCCCTGGCTTGACATCCTGGCTTCCGTTTTCAAACGGGGACATGGCGATCACTCTTGGTCTCTGCTGTTCGTACTCGGCATTCAACACTGCTAAACGCTTTGGCAGTAACCCGGTCATATCCACCATGCGTTCTACCTCTTTTTCATTTGTAAAATCAAGTTCGATCAGTTCCTTGATGGCCTTCTTTTTGTGTCTGGACAAGTTGTAGTAGCGTTCACAGATTTCATACCCAATGTAATATCCCAGGTCTCTCACTTTTAACTCATTCCTGTTTTCACCCCACAGCCAGTTATAATCATTGGACATGAGAAACAAGTCTTGTACAAATTTTTCAACGACTATTTTCTCATTAGCCTTTCCAAACGAAATAGCTGGTGCAGCAGATTCCTTTCCAGTGACCAAGCAGGAGATAAATTCTGCCACCCCTTCGTATAAACACATAGAAAGCAAATTTTCGACAAACTCATTTTGTTGGGTGTGTACGTATTCATGTGTACACAATAAGGCTAATTCCTTGATGGGATTCTGCGTTCTGTAAAATGGTTGTCGCCATTCCGGAAGTTCATCAACAAATGTGTTTGTATCGGCAAGGGATAATTCACTACCGATTAAAACCCTGTTTCCATGCACGGCACCACCTGCTCTGAATGCACCCACTGAAAAGTAAATGGTCGAAGGCTTTAACCCCGGATAGGCTTCCTTAAGCTTTTGAATATCCGCTTCTATCTCAGGGATCAGGCTTTCGACCTTTAAGGTATTAGGCCGTATGGATTTCCAAAATTCGGGATAAGTATTGATACCTAGTAAAAATTCGTCCTCCGAATAACGACGCACCTGCATCAGGCTTTTCAGGCCTTCAGTGCCTTTGTTCAGGTACAGCTCTCTGAGATACCGCATCTGTTCCATACTGTCTGGCGTGGATAGGATTTTGTCGTATGCTGTCCAGAAGTTATCAATGTCTGTTGTCACGAAAGCCTGCTTAACCATTTGCCCATACAATGAGGACGATAAACTAAAAGCCATTACAATTAAAATACATTTTTGCATGTTAGATTTCTTTGTTGCTGATTGACTCCCGTTTCAACATAAAAAAGCGGTCTGTCTGCTTTTGCATCTGTCTCCATATTACCCCTTACAACCGGTCAGGTCCAATTCCGTATCCTTCACCTTTGCCCTAATCGTAGCCGGATTGATGATCGAAATATACACTTATGATTCAGTAAGTTATTAAATGATTGCGCGCTGCGAACGTAAAATATCTTCCATCCTATGTACAGGATACATTTCGTCCGAAGGGTGTGAAAAAAAAGCCGGCCCCTGAGGAAGGGAACCGGCTCTTTCAAAATATTCCAAATGTATTAAACCGTGCTATTGAGGATCAAGCAAAAATGTTTATCGCTGTAAGACCACTTTCCTGGTTAGGATCCCCTCATCTGTTTTTAAACGCACGATATATACACCGCTGCTCAATTCAACACCCGTATTTGAATGTCCATTCCATGTTAGGGTATTCAGTCCCGATGATGCGAGTGTCTGCACAAAGTAGACTTCTTTACCATGGAGATCAATGATGCTCATGGAAATAACCTGATCATTGGTCAATCCAAATCGACATACTGTTTCATGTCGGAATGGATTAGGAGATACTTCAAACACTTGCTCCTCGCCACTTTCGGCAGTGCTAGTAGACTGTAACGTAAATGGTACAGGTGACCCGATACTTCCCTGATGAAAATTAGGAGAGAACATGATCTTCTCTTCCATATCCAAAACCTCTCCAGTTGAAGGATCGTATAATTTGAAATGAAATTGTTCGCCATTCGTATTTGCATAACTCGTCAGGAAGAACAT
Source organism: Saprospiraceae bacterium (assembly GCA_031402955.1). Lineage (GTDB taxonomy): Bacteria > Bacteroidota > Bacteroidia > Chitinophagales > Saprospiraceae > Opimibacter. Next base: position 8,635 of record JANNSS010000046.1, on the reverse strand, counting down.
ATACGCATCCAGATTTTCAATGTACACTGCCTGTGCTGCACCACGGATCTCCTCTCCGACAAATGCTCCGAGCTCCATATCCACCATAGTGGCATTGGTGTTGTCGTATTGGAACATACCAATGAGTGTCATGTTATGCTCATACTGCGTAGCATCCACTGACCATAGTTGCGATAAGGGCGGTGCACCACGTGAAACAATTGGATCCTCCGTGAATCCGGAATTAGGATATGTAATGGTACCCGCCGACGCTGTCTTAAGCATATAGCCGTTTAGTGGCTTCAAATGCGTCAGACTTCCGACCCAGCCGATGGTGCTATTGACATACTGTGCAAATGCTGATTGGCTCTTGATAATGTCGCCTGCTTGTTTAGGTATAGAAGCAAGTGCATCATTGACCGTGAGCGTAAAATTAGGTATATATCCGATCCAGTTCCAACCGGCTACGATGGGTATGGGCACTGCAGATGGTGTCAATGCATTACCTGTGATCTTGATCGTATTCGGCTGCGCTGCTTGATATAAATACAACGTCGTATTGGTGATCGTACCTAACGCGCCTGACCATGTCCCACTACCAAATGTACTGAATTTAGTCTGGTCCTTGATGAGATCATTATTCGGATTAGGTATATTACCAAGTACTGTGTTGATCACAGGATTTGGAAATCCAAGATTAAATGAAATCCAGTTCCAGCCTGTCTTCACAGGGATCTCCCGCAGAAGCAAACTACCCGTCGTAACAATACCCGGTGCCGCAGGAATTCCGACAACACTATTCGAAACGAACGTATAATTACCGGAGAGTGTGGCCGGATAATGCAGGCATTCAGAAGCATTAAATATTTCATACACTAATGGCTTGCCTGCATCGGTTGCATTTCCATAAACAGTCACAAAGGCAACCCAATAATTGTAGGCTGGCACAAATTCCAGTTTTGCAGTTCCGCGTAATTGACCCGCGATGAATACACCCACCTGATCTTCATCATCGGCAGAAAAATTTCCGTCGATCATAAACCTGAGATTCATATTCATGGTCAGTTGATACAATGCTGGATTTATATTCCAACCTGGAGGTCGACAGATGACACGTGCACCAAAGGGCAACAGCTCATCCCCTCCCATAAAGAATGGATTTTCGCCAACCTCTGTATGTAGCATAATGGAATCTGAATACCAACCCCTCGCCACAGTCGAATCGACCGTAAACTGAATATCACGGATCTCATTGGGGACCAACGTACCTGCATCAGGCGTCACATGAACATACTCAGGGATGTTCTGGATCGTAAACGGAACCGGATATCCGCCTCTATTATGAATCTTCGCCGTGATCGTCTTATTTTCATCTGCGTACTTCGTGAGGCCGATACTATCGGTCAACCAGGCTAATTCATTGCGATCGACATAGAACTCCCATTCTTCCTCTATCAAAACATTGCCGGTAAGATCTTCAATTTCGTGAAGCTCCGCGCGCAGGATGCGATTTTCAAAGTATTCATTCTGGAAGAGTGGATCGAATACGATCTTATTGCCCACACAGGTCACGTGAGCATCAATCAGTTGATTGGTAGTGGCATCATACAAGGCAGCATTGTCAAAGAAGATCTCATTACAATTGATATCTTGATTGAATGTGAATGAAATTTCATCCCCTACCTGGTATACTCCATCAGAGGGCTGAGGAACACCAACTAAACTTGGTGGCTCCCGGTCAATGCGCCCTTTGATGACTTCGGAATAGCCTGGCCTGTCAGAAGCATCGCCTGTACATACAGACACTGCACGAATTTCGTAAGGGCCATCTGAGAGACCAGTGGTTTCCCAAAAGTATTGTGTGAAATCCTTTTGAAGCACAGGTGGCTTTGGCTCAGGCAATGCAGCGTATCCAGACCATAATGGATTGTATCTGTCTGAAATACCCGGGATATTGATCCAGGCACCATCACCATCTGAACGACGATACTGAACTCGAATCAACTGAAAATTGGTTTCGGTGGTATCGTAGCCTGAAACCGTGATACGCTTTTCATCATCTGACCCGGGTGTAAGCGGGTCAGGAAACAATACCCAATCCTGTTCCGGTACATTGATATTGACTTCACTGCAGGGACGAATAAAATGAGCACTGACGTAAACGGCTGAATACAAATTTTCTAACGTATCTGGCAGGATGCCCAGATTATTGGCGCGCAGGTCCTCGCAAAAAGAGTACAGGACGATCTCGAGATCATCATAATCATATTCCACAGGACCACGCTCCACCGTAACGGTTACCGGTATAGAAGTACCATAGGGAATTGCATACCATTGGACCTGGTTCATAGGTGCCCCATTGCAGAAGATCTTAGCACTATATGGATTGCTTTCAGGGCCTGCAGTGAATGCATATGTGAATGTTTCCTGCGTGGAGCTTGTATTACCCATGATGAACTGAAATGAAGCGGGTTCATTGGCCGGAACATCAACGCGTGTCGGGCCATCTACAGAAGTAAGTAAGACACCCTGCCGCTTCGCAGTGCCATATTCCCATGGACAAGAGCTTTGGCCCGCCTTGATATTGAAAACTGGTGTCTTGTAAACAGAATCCATACAGATATCAACTGTATAGGCATCTAGTGGATCATCATCCTTGAGGACATAGCCGGTCGTGATACCTTGTTCTGTAGAGCCGTCCTCGGATTCGCTTGTCACATCTTCATGGGCAACTTTGATCACAACACCTCCTCCTACACCAAGAAGATATAACTGAAAATTATAATCAAAATCTAATTTGATGGTTTCGACCATAGCTTGTGATGCTACAATAGCCGTATCACTGGTCTCCGAATATTCATAACTCACACCAGCTTCAAAGGAGATATTCTTTTGAAATTTTGCTGCAGCCTTTTGAGCAGTATTGTTGTCGAGAATGGTATTCCACCTATCGATAGATTCAAGGTAAATGTTCTGTTCCGTTGTATCCGTCGCTTGATCGGCCAAATTTTGCAGATAAAAAAGGACGGCACTTTTTATATGCCATTCGGAGTACATAAACGTCGTGGCGTAATCACCCGGTACTACAATCACGGTGACTGAATCAACACCCATACAACTGGCCGTATCGAATCGGACGATGTCTGCAAATCCAAATTCAACATTCAACCCTCCACCAACATACACATCGCCGCCCTGGAAACCACCCACAATCAAATCACCTTCACCGGTAGAGATACGTTCGTCATAACTGGTACAAACTTCAATAGAATTCTCATTGACCTTTTTCATGCTGGAGGTAGCTGTGATCGTCGGGCCAATAATGGATACAAACTCAACGTTGGGTGCGCCAAAAAATAAAGGGATCGTAACATCAGGGCCTGCATCAAGGATCGCTGATGCACCTGCACCGGTAGTCACCTCCTTTGTAAAAGAAATCTTTTGACAAACTCTTTTATTCTTTTCCAAATAAGAATAACTGCCATCACCAGGCGGATCACGCAATACCAATGTGGGTGTCTCAGGCAATACTGTGGTGAATGTGTTGTCTTTGGCTCTTAATCCTGTTACAACTGCCTGCGTAGTGTATTCAACATCATTTCCATCCAAAGTCTCACTGATGATTTGCAACGTTTTGAGGTAAGGAGGTGTGGGATTTGGTGTACCTACGACAAACTCATATATCAATAATCCATTTCCCATCGTTGTATCCAAAATCTCATCACCAAAACCATTGATGATATGAAAGTTAGCTGAGTCTATATAGCAGACACCATCATCGCTCTGGGTTGCAACATATTGTTCCTTTAGCCTGATACCTATTTCGACATGCGCATATTGATCCAGCACGATGACATCACACGTGGGTGAGTACGGATCGAGGCCACTGACAATTTCAATCTCAGGTTGAGCGATATAAATGAATTCTACAACCGTGTCCTGGCTAGACAGATCAACTGTAGTGCCACCTTGCACCTGGAACGCTGTCTTGATCAATGGATTTGAATGCTCCACCACAGCAATTGTCAAGTTTTGAGATGGAGGCAAATCATCGAATTCAAAATTTCCTTCCTGGTTATCAATAGTAACCTGCCTTTCGAGGCAACCATCTGTAGTACGAACTCTGACTACACACACTGTACCTTGTCCACTTCCGGGAGGGGCTGTGATGATGGATTTTTTGCACAATCCTCCGGCAACCTGCCCGGTAATTTTACGTGTCGTGATGTCATTGAACACAATACCTGCAATCGGACTACTCACATTGGTTACATCCCAGATCGCTGGCACAAAAACATGACCCTCAAATTTTGGAGCAAGTGTCGCCGTAGAACCCGGATCAAAATCAATAACAAATCTTCCTGTTGAATCCGTAAAGATCCGTGGATTGTAAGAGGCTCCATTCACCAATATCTCTACATTTGATGCAAAGCAATCTGTGTTTTTGTAGCGCACAAAACCAGATACCGGAACAGTAGACCGATCCGTAAAATCCACTTGATCTACTGACGTTACACTTGGATTGAGTGTCACCTGCCGGGTAGAAGGTGTGAAGATATGTGGCTCTACCTCCTGCTTGGCTGCAAGGGCAGACCATTCAGTGCCGAAGGTGGTTCCGCCGTCAAGGAATACTGATCCAATATTTCCTACCCGGATTCCATTTCCTTCATCAAGCGGAAAATAAACACGCAAGCCTTTCTCCTGAATATCCCTGGAGTTTTCGAAGTGATCCTGAATGGCAGTTGCGGTCAACGTAGTATCATAGACAGCCACCTCATCTATCAATCCACCAAAATGATCTTCATATGCTGCACCATTGTTTCGGGCACCTAACAACCATGGCTCTACAGGATCGGACCAATTGCCAGTAATACCTGAATAGGTAAACGAATTCAGCAGAACACCATTTTTATATCCTTTAACATTTCCTGAAAGGCTATCCAGTGTAAATGCAAGGTGTTGATATCCATTGCCGAGTTGACCATAGACTTGTTCCTGGCCATCCAAATGAATCATAATATCATTCGACAAGCCATTTGGTACCAGCATCAACCGGAATTCATGGCCACTCCATTTTTTTGAAACGATACATTGTGTTCCATCAGGACCTGCACTGTTGACCCAAAGTTCGATCGTGGCTTTTGCCGTCAACGAAAAATCAGGAAGTGTAGCATAGTCCTGTTCAGCCCGATTGAATTTTAATGCGCGATACATATAAAAATCTTTCTTTGGCGCTGCCAGGAACGTGGTACCCGTGCCGTAACTCGCAGACTCTATTCGATAATATCCATCCTCATTGGAAATGCCCGCCGTACGCACAGGAGGTCGATCTGCATCGAAGAGAGCACCACAGAAATATAACTTATGACGCTTCATGATGTCATAGGATTTTTCTCCCAGTTCTTCATCCATCTTCCAGTAATGCGAGAGGAAAGGTGTCTGGGAAGAAGCAGTTCCTTCCATCACCTGATTAAAATCCAACTCATCAAGTTTTTTGTGATAGATACGTAACTCATCCAAACGACCATCCCAGTTGCCATTACCTGCAATATGTAATGTGTCTGGTGAAGAGACTGCAGTCATGGGTGCTATAGCATTGAGTACACCATCTACATACAACCGTCCCTGATTGCTATTGCCATCAAAACTGAGGGCTACATGGTGCCAGCTATTTTTATTGCTGTCGGGAAACGTTCCGATCAGAAATGGAGTACCACCAGCTGATGTCGCAATTTCTACGCCCTCATTGCCGGAAGCACTATTGATGGCGCGAATAAACAAAGGTGTCGCACCCATGTGGATGATACTTGCATTTCCGGATGCATCATCTGTTTTGATCCAGCATGTCATCGTCCAGTCGTTACCAGTTGCAGGTAGGAATGGATCCTGATTTCCCTCTAACACTGCAAACGCACCATCTTCAGCACCAAACACAGCAGAGAAACCTTGCATTGGCGTGAGTGTGACTAATGCATCCGGCACAGGACTTCCACTCAAGGTAGAGATCCATCCGGTCACAACACCATTTGGCACCTGGAAACCAAGCGCATCGCTGGATGCACCTTCCCCATACGCATTCAATCCGCGTACTGTGTAGATGTACGGTCTGCCGGGTATGACATTAAAGTCATTATAGTTACGGATATTGGCTCCCACAGTCGCAAGGAAAACACCATCCCGGTAGATATTAAAACCTTCATTGGGGGATGGACCGAGTGCATCAATCTCCCAGGTCACCTGGATGCGATCCAGCAGGTCACCTTGTGTGGCAATCACCTTCAATGCAAAAGGAGCAAGTAAGAAGCGTGAATAAAAACCCACGGTGGAGTTGTAATTCAAATCTTCCATATAGCCCACAAACGTTTGCCCTACGGCTATCGACGTACGATAAGATTGACTCTTGGAACGAGCCTGGCTGCCGTAATTAAAAAAGGCAGTGCCCGAAAAACCATTGGAATCCACGACCACTTCCGGGCCGCAGGAGCTCTGTGCCGACAACGGAATCCCGATGCAGGAGCACATGGCAATCAATAAATACAGGATATGATTATATCGCATGATCTCTTTTTTTTTAAATGTGAAATAAGTAGCTTCATGCGGGGATTATTTCACCCATACTTCGATCATGCCTACACCATATCGTTCGTTGTTGGTGTCTTCGTCAAGTGCCGCTCCGAAATACAACCAGAAACTATTACCGCTTTTGAAAAACGTCATCTCACCGGTTTGCGAAAAATCCTGGTTATTTCCATCTCCTTCATAGTTGTTCGCCAATAAGAATGCATTTGTCGCGAAATCAGAAGATGCACCTAACTGAGCGGGAATTTCAGACCAACCTAGCCGCATCTGGCTTCCGTTAGCACCATCCGCAACCGCAGCCCATCCTCTGTCATTACTACCAAAGCCCCATGTATCAATAAAATGATACCTGAATTTTACCCTGATCTGCGTGAAAGTTCCAACAGCAGACAAGTCATATAATTTTTTCAACACCTGGTTATTGTCCGCCGGATAGAAATATAATCCCGCAAAGTTGGTACTCACACCTTCGATAGGGGCAGCGCCTGCACTCGATGGATTGTTCCACCCAACGTATTCATTCGGACCCGGGCTGTAGACGTTCCATCCATTGGCGCCTCCGGTGAGATCATCAATGGCCACTAGCCTCCAGTCACTGAGACCGTTGTATGATATTTTACCTTCATTGGGAAGCGCAACATTGCCCGTAGAGAAAGAACCCGAAACGGCGGCATTACCTGTAATGGCCACATTGCCTGGTGTAGCTGCGATCACTTCAACATTATTGACATACATCGAAACTTTACCATCAGAGGTAGAGAAGAGCCCACTGTCTTTGTCGCCATTGTTGCCACTAAATGCATAACCATTATGGCTGGCTCCGTTTAACCCCGGTGCTCCTCCTTTGGCCAATACACTGCCATTGACCTTCATACTGTCGGCAAGCACCTGCCCGCTGCTTGGAAATTGATTGGTGACACCGATCAAAGACAACGCGTATGGCGCAGAAGTCAATTGAATGCGCGGCGTCAACTCAGAGGAACCAATGGTCACGCCCAGGTAATAGACCTGGTTGAATGGAATATTCAATGGAGTGGTATTTCCCAGAATGGTACTGTAGATACCGCTGCTGACCTCTACCCCACTCTGCGTCTCTGTCCAAATGGCACTGCCTCCTACGGCGCCAGTATATAGTTTAAAAGTGATGTTATAGGTGCCATCTTCAACAGCTACGCCGTTTGATTTCTTTAAGATACCCTGGATACTGAGAGACGCCTGAGCTTCCATAAGGGCGAGGTTGGCACTGAAAAAGACAAAGGCAGTAACCAACAGGATTCGAAAGGCCTTGCCTGACAAGAGCAGTGAACTGCATGAGGACCATGTTACATTTTTCATTTGTGGTGGTTTGTTTAATAGGTTAGAATAAAGATGAAAGGCTGATTGGCAGGATGTCAGATGCAAACCCGGGTGCTATGCAAAAGCGAATAATTGGGTAGGAATGGATGCATCCGACACTCCATCTTTCAGCATCGTAAAATTGCCGCAAGAGGATGAAGGGGAATGGTAAAATGGTCTCAATCTCGGGTAATCTCGTTTCACCCTATAAAATAAGACAGGCAGTTTCGTTGCGGGCACGAAACAACCAATCTGCTAATGTTACTGATATCAGCTACTTAGCAATCGAACCCGGCAGGATGCCAAATTCTTCAAAGAAAATCTTGGAGAAATAGGATGGATCCTTGAATCCTACCTGATAGGTGACTTCTGCTACAGTCAAATCGCTGTTTTGCAAAAGTACCCGGGCCCTGGTCAACCGATAGGAGCGGATCATATCTGAGGGTGAGGTATCCATCACTGCCTTCAACTTCCGGAAAAGTTGTGATCGGCTCATACCGATCTCCAGGCAAAGCTGGGGCAGTGAGAAGTTTTCGTCCATGTAATTGGCTTCAATGATCCCTTTAACTTTGGTGATGAAGGTATCTTCGATCGCAAGGTCTTCAGTGATTAAGTTGTCATGGATCGGGATCACCTGTTCCACAAGGAGTCGCTTCGAAAAATAGGACGCCATACGTCGACGGTTGTCCAGCAGTACACGAATCTGCAGCAAGAGTTCCTCGACATTGAAGGGTTTGGCGAG
>JANNSS010000045.1:0-2223 GCA_031402955.1 Saprospiraceae bacterium | reverse complement strand
CTTGAGGTCTTCTCTGGCTACAGGAAGTACTTCATCCATTTTGGCAAGGATGTGTAATCTGCCATCACGGGCCTGTAACAAAGCTTTCTCCAGCAACTCATAACTCAACCCATCCACCTTGATATCCATCTGGCAACCAACGATACCATCGCGGGTTCCTGTGATTTTGAAATCCATATCACCAAGTGCATCTTCATCACCAAGGATGTCAGATAACACTGCTGCTTTACCACCTTCATTGATTAATCCCATCGCAATTCCTGACACAGGCGCTTTGATCTGGATACCTCCATCCATCAATGCAAGTGAACCTGCACAAACAGTAGCCATCGAAGATGAACCGTTTGATTCAAGGATATCGGAAACAAGTCTCAAAGTATATGGCTGTCCTTCCGGAAATACTTTGCGCAGGGAACGGGCAGCCAGATTAGCATGCCCTACCTCACGACGACCCGGGCCACGTGATGGTTTCACCTCACCAGTTGAAAAGGCAGGGAAATTATAGTGAAGAATAAATTTCTCATATCGGTAATCAAGCGCGTTGTCAAGCAACTGCTCGTCATTCTTCGTACCCAGCGTTAGACTAGTCAATGACTGTGTCTCGCCTCTGGTGAATACTGCAGAACCGTGTGTGGTCGGCAGGTAATCAACCTCAATCCAGATAGGTCTGACTTCATCCGTCTTGCGACCATCAATCCGCATACCTGTATCAATGACAAAATTGCGGATGACATCTTTCTTGAGTTTCTCGTAATACATGTCAAGCAATGCAGCTTTTTCCTTCATGTATTCTTCACCTTGTTCTTCCGTTAGTTTCACGACTAACTCCTTCTTGATGGCATCAAATCTCTCTTTACGAACTGATTTATCAAGAGCACCTTTTGATATTTCAAGTATGCGCTGGCGACTGAACTGGTCAATGACTTTTTTCAGATCCTCATCCGAAGGCGCTTCTGCAAGCACTCTTTTTTGTGTTGCTTTTATGCCTACTTTTTTTGCAAGATCTATTTGCGCCTGGCATTGCACTTTGATAGCATCATGGCCGATACGAATCGCTTCGATCAGATCATGCTCTGAACACTCATTGGCTTCACCCTCAACCATCATGATATCCTTGATAGTTGCTGCAATGATGACATCCAGATCTGCAGTGGCCAGAGCCTCACGGCCTGGATTGACAACAAACTGGCCATCGATACGCGCTACTCTCACTTCTGAGATAGGCCCGTCCCATGGAATATCAGACACTGACAATGCTGCAGACGCTGCTAAAGCGGCCAAAGCATCCGGCATGATATCTTTATCTGCAGAGATCAGGTTGATGATGATCTGTGTTTCATTCATATATCCATCCGGAAACAATGGGCGCACAGCACGGTCTACCAAACGGGAGATGAGGATTTCGTAATCGGATAATCGGGTTTCCCTGCGGAAGAAATTGCCGGGTACACGTCCTACTGACGCAAATTTTTCCTGATAATCTACGGATAAAGGAAAAAAGGGCTGACCCTCTTTTGCCTCCTTATTGGAAACCACTGTCGCAAGCAGCATAGTATCTCCCAGGCGAATCATCGCTGATCCATGTGCCTGTGCAGCTAGCTTTCCGGTCTCCATGATCACTTCCCTGCCATCAGGCAACAGAAAGGTCTGGGTAATTGGAATCTGAACACCCATAATATTTTATTTTAATTTGTTATAATATGATTTTCAATGAAATAACCTTGTGAATACAACATCTTAGCAGGTAACTGACAGGTAGGACAAATCAACCGGAAGATTCCAGGATCTAAGGCAAAAAACAACCTTTAATTGAGAATATCTTGATCTCCAGGCAATTACAAATGCATTACCCTCTGCAAGCAGAGAGAAAGCATTATTTTCTGATACCCAACTTTTCGATGATTTCGCGATATCCCTGGATATCCTTCTTCATGAGGTAATGCAGCAGACGTTTGCGCTGACCTACCATGGTCAGGAGCGCTCGCTTACAGGAATTGTCCTTATGATTAGACTGGAGGTGCTTGGACAACTCATTGATCCTGAGGGTCATTAAGGCAACCTGTGACTCAGTGGATCCGGTATTTGAAGCGGTTCCACCATACTGGGTGAAGAGATCGTTCTTCTTTTGTGCTGTTAAATAAATCGGCATGTCATTTGACGCTTTAAAAATGACTAAATAATAGGTTTACAATTTTTCGAGGCGCAAAGATATGGATTTAATAG
>JANNSS010000044.1:0-3782 GCA_031402955.1 Saprospiraceae bacterium | reverse complement strand
CTTCCGAAATCAGTAGCTCTCGGATCCAATTTCATTCCCGGCATCGTACTGCCGGACTTGATTACAGGAAAATTTTCAACAATACCGTTTGCATAATGGATCCGTGAAACATTCTCTTTTCCGATGATGAACAAAGGACCTTCCGGATTGGAAGCAAGTTTAAACTTAACCTGGGTTTCATTCACTTCAAGGATCTTCGCTAATTTCTCAGCGCCATCCGTCATGAAGAGTGTGTCCTGGGCACGCAGCTGAGCTGTTGCAAAAAACAGCAAGGCAATGTAAAGGTAAGTTCGCATAAAACAAGGTTTATAGCATTTCAGAAAGACCATATGGATACCTTTTATCCTTGATCAAAGTAAACCCAACGTGAGACACCGGAATATACTGATAAATAGTGATTTATTTGCTGCAAACGGTCTGAAGCAAGTGATGAACATCCCTATTCCTTCATAGCCAGGCTTGAATTGTTCTTCAGCATCAACGTGGACATAGCCGCTGCGAGCATCAATTCTGTTTTGATCCCCAATCCCCTGCGCATCCAGACCTTGTAACCATATGATTGTTGCGTACCAATAGCTGAATGGTACGCCAAACCTGCATCATACTGAAGCGCGCAAATAGATTTTCCATTTTCAAAAAACTCAACGCCCATGGCAGGCATTTTACGTAGGCTCCTTTTGGGATGGGAATAATCAAAATGGGCATCCGAACTTGCACTTACCAATTCAATTACATTCTCTCCGTCCGTCAATATCATTTTGACGGGAAGTCTCCTTCGATGTTTTGTTCCTTTTGGCGTAAATAAAGTCCATGTTTTATTACTATCCGCGTTTATAGAGATCCATGCACTGAAGCCATCGTACTTTCCGGCAGTAATCTCATCAAGGAAAAAATTTTCCAGGACTGTATTGGGATAATAGGTATTCACTCTATTCCTTTCTTCTGAAAATACCATCGCGGTATCATACGATGGATTGCTAATGGTAAATGCAACTGTTTTGGTGATTTTTGTTACGACTCTCAACCCCAGCAATCTTTCTTTTGTATCGCTATAGGTGCCGCTCTGTTCCTGGTCTGCGACAATGGCATAGACCCCTATACTGAATTTCAAATTGTTGTCAGGTAGATGCTCCACATTTACCTTCAAGAGTTCAGCATGCGCGGCAAGGTTATCGCTGATGATGATATTTTCCTGGGCGGTGATTCGACTGTCTACCTGAAACAAGCAAACGATAAGGGATAGTATATATTGAACTCGTTTCATTTTACCAATATTCCTGAATCATCTTTAATACTAGGCATTTACATTCAATTCGGGCCGATTTGAACGGGAACGATTTGATTCACTAAAGTCCCGTCTCTAAGCTGGCCAAAATCATTACTAACCCAGGCCCACAGAGTTCCATCTTCTTTGGGATTGATCAACATCTGCATTATTAAGCTCCTTTCTCCCGGTACTTGCACTAATAACCATTTCGTCCTTTGTGCAACCATTCATGATCAGAATTATAATGCACTGTGCGAGTAAGAAAACATTGCACCATCCTGATGGAGAAATCGAATTCCTCACTGCTCCTATTGATGAAAGATGCGAACAGGTTTATTTTGGTTCTCAAAGTCACCATTACCTAACTGTCCAAAAAAATTAGACCCCCAAGCCCACAAGGTCCCATCCGTTTTCAGGGCCAGACTATGAAGTCCACCTGCAGCAATCGATGAATAATTGAAACCAATTTGAATTGGTAAATTTTGATTTTCCCACGAACCACTTCCTACCTGACCTTGGCTATTTCCTCCCCAGGCCCATAAAGAACCATCCGATTTTATGGCTAAGGAAAAATCACGCCCAGCTTCAATGGTTTCAAAACCATTTTCAATAAATACAGGTTGGTGTCGATCTATAAATGTACCATCCCCCAATTGACCATTCCCATTGGCGCCCCATGACCATAATGTATGATCCGATTTAATGGCCAGGCAGTGCCCTCCACCAGTAGCAATCTTAATAAAATTGGAACCAATCTGCACTGGGTAATTTCTGTTTTCAGTTGAGCTATCCCCAAGCTGACCATACTTATTCCAACCCCAGGCCCACAAAGTGCTGTCAGTCTTCAAAGCGTATGATTGTCCTCCATCTGCCGCAATCGCAGTGAAATCGGATCCTACCAGAACCGGTTCCGATTGGGATACAAAAGTCCCATCGCCCAATTGACCTTCAAGATTTCTGCCCCATGACCATAACGTACCATCCTCCCACAACGCCAGTGAATGAAGGTTACCTGCCGCGATAGCTATAAAACTACTCCCCACTTGAACCGGGGTTTTATGGGTAAGGATATTGCCTACGCCTAGCTGGCCAAATCCATTATTTCCCCATGCCCACAAAGTTCCATCCTTTCTTAAACCCAAGGTGTGAGATAACCAGTATGTATCTCCACCAGCCGAAATGGAAGTGTAGCCACTGTCTATCAGCATAGGCCCCAGATTAAAAATCTGGCTACTATCTCCTACCTGACCAACACTATTTGAGCCCCAACCCCAGAGTTCATCATTCGGTGCAATTCCGAAAGAATGATTAAATCCAGCATCAATCGATTGATAGAATTCAGGACTCGGACCAGGTTCAGGTGTTGGATCAGGCATCGGATTGGGCATCGGATTGGGGGAATCTTCTTTCCCGCAACTCATGACGATTGCTGAAAACATTGCAACCATTATTACATTGCGTAAAAAATAGCTATTTATACTTTTTAATTTTTTCATTTGGATATTATCTATAATTATTAAAATTATTTATCTGCTGATAGATTGTCTATACTGAATAATCATGATATTAACTTTCAAAATCTCCACCCTGTCGTCACACTCATCTGCACCGTAGCAAGCGGTATTGTATTTGATTGACTCCCGGAACCATGTGCGCCGGGAAATCCACCACCGGATGCTGTCCGTAATTTTTCTGTGTTCGGGCCGATCTCTGTTGGAGGCAGCCATGTGTAGTTAAGTCCAAATGCCATAAACCAGGTTTTCTTTTGGAATAGAGGAAAATCACCACCAATATGAAAGCCTGGCTTTAACGTGCTTGTCCTGACACCTGATGTAGATGACTCACCTTCACTCACCCGATGCATTGCCATCACTGGACCTACAGCAATGCCACCATATCCTGGGGCATATCTGAATACGTAATCAGCAGATAAATACCACACATCATGCACGATGGTCAGGTAATTTGCGCCACCACTCCCATCAAAATTTTGAAATCCTTCCCTACTGTAACCTTCGACTGTATAGTGATGTGATTTGCCGAACGAGAAGGCAAGAGCGGAATTACTGGATATATTAATCCTGGTTTCCATATCCCAGGTGATCGCTTTTTTTATCTGAGGGTATTCCTGATTATTCTTGATTTTAAAAATACCGAAGAAGTCAAAATCAGGAGGGTAATCGCCAAAACCTATCTCTTTCATCTCCCTGTTCAATGCAGATCCCGGACCTATCAATGTTGCTCCAAGGCTCAATGAAAAGGACCATTTGCCTTCTGGAACTATTTGTTGAATGCTATCTGTAAAAGCCTTCTGGGATGACCCCAGTTGACATACTTGGATCAGGACACTCAGGATTAGAATTGATTTCAGATTATACATCGGGTTATGTTTTAAAAGTTTTTCATTTATGGATTACGTTCGGTTTTCAATGGCAGATGCGCTGAATGTTTACATACACCCCTCTTCCATCGCCCGCTGCAGTAACGCAGCGGTATTCGTCACTCCCCATTTATG
>JANNSS010000043.1:0-70440 GCA_031402955.1 Saprospiraceae bacterium | reverse complement strand
GGACGCGTCCTGTCCGTACTTCTTCCTTTTTTATTTTCTGGCGTAAAGATTAATTGATCACCGGCTTCTCCTCTTTTTTTCCAAAGAGATCCTCAATGATTTTTCCGATTCCTTTTCTCCGCTCTTCTTTTAATTGGAATTTCCTTGGACCGAGATAGCTTGAATCTCTGATGGTGCCTGGCTCTACATTTAGTTCCTCCAATTCAAATTCGGTCAGGGTAAAGGGACAATCATTGACCCATTTGTAGTCTGCGGGCCAATAGGTATTAAAGTAAGGTTTGTAGACCGTATCGGCCTGCAGTTGCTTGACAAATTCTGCCCAGATCGGAAGTGCAGTCTTACTCCCCATGCCATCTCTTAACGAATTGAAACTCACCCGCCGATCGAAGCAACCCACCCAGCTGCCTGCCAGGAATTTTGGTGAATACCCAATGAATAAACCATCGGAATGAAACTGAGACGTACCTGTCTTGCCAGCGAAAGCGCCTCGGATATCAAATTCAGGATACCGGATATGCGAGGCTGTGCCCCGATCCACCACATTGGCCAACATCTGGTTGATGATGCCACACGTTTCTGGCGCGAATACTCCTGTTGTGAGTGGTGGTTTAAATTCCTCTAATACATTACCATCCTGATCTTCGATTCGCGTGATGATGTAATAAGGCCGGTGAGCGCCTCTGTTGAGAAAGGTAGTGTAAGCACTCACTAATTCCATCAGGGTGACTTCGGCAGTTCCGAGTGCCACAGAGGGTATCTTTTTTATCTCCCCTTTCATCCCCATTCGTCTCGCTTTCTGGATGACATTATCTATACCTGCATCGAGGATGACCTGCACAGCAATCGTATTGATACTTTTAGCCAAGGCACCATTGAGTGAATAAATACCATCATAGAGTCCATCGGCATTCCCCGGAGACCAGCCATCAAATTCAGGGTAGGCAATTCGTCTGTTCGCGTAATAAGTACATGGATCCATGCCCTGGTCAATAGCAGTAGCGTAGACAAAGGGTTTAAAAGCTGAGCCGGGATGACGTTCGGTGAGTACATAGTCTATGTTAAACTGTTGAGCATCGTTACCACCTACCCAAGTCAGCACACCGCCGGTCTTAGGATCAATGGCCACCAACGCCCCTTGCAAGGTTGAAAGGTTATGTTTGATGCTGTCCATAGGAGAAGCAACAGTATCCTTCAGGCCGGCCCATGTCCACCATTTCATGGCGATGGGTTTGTCCAGTTCAAGCAGGATTTCCTCTTCTGAAAGACCTTTTTCTTTTAGTGCGGTATAACGTGGTGATCGTTCGACAGCATCTTTTAAAGGTGCTTCATATGGCTTCCAATCTGTAAATTGTTTGTCAAAAGCCTCCTGTAGTTTTGTAAGATGTGTTTTTAATGCCTGTTCAGCATATTGCTGCATGCCATAATCAATGGTTGTATAGATTCTCAGCCCATCCGTATTAAGATTGTATGGCTGCCCATCCGGTTTAGTGTGCTTTTCACACCAGTCAAGCAACATGGGGCGTATGTGGTTTCTGAAATAGAGGGCGATTCCTTCTGAATCCGTATTTCGTTGGTAAGAAATATTTAATGGTAGATTACTCAATGAATCGTAACTCAGCGAATCGATGACGCCATTGATTTTCATCTGGTTGAGCACAACGTTTCGTCTGGCGATAGCCCGCTCCGGAAAATTGTTCGGGTTATAATAACTTGTTGCTTTCAATAAGCCTACGAGCATCGCACATTCATCTATATTGAGCAAATCTGCCGTTTTGGAATAATAACGGTCAGCAGCAGCATCCAGTCCAAAGATGTTTTCTCCGAAAGGAACCGTGTTGATGTAAAAAGTAAGCAGCTCTTCCTTTGAATAAACATTTTCCAGTCGGGTGGCGATGATAAATTCCCTGAATTTATTGATCAACATAGAGGCCACCATATAATCCTGGCGTGGAAAGAGATTTTTGGCAAGTTGCTGAGAAAGCGTACTTCCCCCACCTGCACTTTCCTGTCCCATGATCAGCCGCTTGACAAAGACCCGCATCCAGCTCCTGAAATCAATGCCGGTATGCGTCCAGAACCGCGAATCCTCAGTGGCTATAAGCGAACTCATAAACGCCGGGGGGATATCTTCAAAATTGAGGGTGTTCCTGTTTTTAGTATAATATTTTCCCATCAGCTTTCCATCCACACTGTATATTTTCGATGCTTCTGGTTGGCGAATAGCAAGTAAGGCTTTTTTATTAGGGACCGTACCAAATAGTCCCAGCCATGTCACGAGGAATATCAGCAAGAGAAATGTAAAAAGTCCGCCGAAAACAAAGAGGCCTTGTTTGAACCACTTTTTGCGCTGTGCCGGGTCTTTTATACCGGTAATTAACTTTTGGGGTATGGCAATGATATACATCAGTATCCTTTTCGGAAGAGAAAGGAAGGAGGTCTTTATGGTCTCTAATTTAATCTCAGGTCTTTTCATCTATATCAAAGAGAAGAGCCTAAAGTTATAGTAAGATTGGCGGTTTGTTGTTGCCGTTTCACTTTTAGGCGCATTTTCGGTCTTTTCTTGGTTCAATGTCAGCTATTTCAGCATCCCAGGTGGTCTGATCTGACAAGGTCACTTTAGCTTTATAAGCACCCTTGATAACGTGGTAGTTAGTGACGATATTCCCTTTGTCATCCCAGATGAATCCAGACCCTGTTCCTGTAGGTATTTCATAAATATTTCTGGACCAATAATCCTGTCTGACGGTAGTTGTGGTGATATAAACTACGTTGGGAGCTGCATTTTCAAAGAGAGCAATGGTAGCTTCTTCAGCTGAGTTGACAATGCGAATCGGGTCGATAGCTCTAGTCTGTGAAGTCGAATCTGATTGTCCGGATAAGGATGATGGTAAAGAGGTTTTCTCGCTCCGGCATTGAATGAGCAGCCCGATAATAATACCGGAATGTAAACACATAGCCCCAATAGTTGTTCTATTCATAACATATGTAATTTGTTACCTTCTGGAGGCCATACAAAGATCAAAATATGCTGTTGGGTTCATAGACATTGCATAGCAGTAGTTTATTAATAAAATTCAAATGCTCGCTTGCTGTTGGATCTGCGATACTAAAAGACGTTTTTAGTTGGTTATTTGGTATATTATCAAATTAGAAAAATCAATTCATATGAAACACCAAATCTCCAGCAACTTGCTTTTGAAAGCAACACTGCTATCAACACTATTCATTTTTATGGGTTGTGCCATTAATCCTGTCTCTGGGAAGAAACAAGTATCCCTAATGTCAGAGCAACAGGAAATCGCACTTGGTGCTGAATCCGATCCTCAGATCATTGCTGAGTTTGGATTGTACGATAACGCAGCTATCCAAAGTTTTATCAATACACATGGTCAGGAAATGGCTGCCATTTCACATAGGCCAAATCTTAAATTTCAATTCCGGATTTTAGATTCACCGGTGGTAAACGCTTTTGCAGTGCCTGGTGGATACGTATATTTTACCAGAGGGATTATGGCTCATTTCAATAATGAAGCAGAGTTTGCAGGTGTACTGGGGCATGAAATTGGGCATATCACGGCCAGGCATTCCGTAGATCAATACACCAAGAGCACCCTTGCCCAGGTACTGTTGATGGGGGGTATGATCGTCTCCAAAGAGTTACGTGCTTTTGCCAATGAAGCTGACATTGCCTTGCAATTGCTTTTCCTCAAATACAGCAGGGATCACGAAAGCCAGTCTGACGAGCTCGGGGTTGAATATTCTTCGAAAGTCGGTTATGATGCAAGAGAAATGGCGGAATTTTTCAAGACACTAAACGCATTAAGTAGTCAGGGAGATGGTGGAGAATTGCCATCGTTTTTGTCAACGCACCCTGATCCGTTGGATCGATACGAAAACGTAGGTAAACTTGCAACAGAGTGGCAAGCCAAGCTTCAACTACCTTCCTATAAAGTCAACAGGAATACCTATCTACAGATGATTGATGGAATCGTATATGGGGAGGATCCAAGACAGGGTTATGTTGATAACAATACCTTCTATCATCCTGAATTGAAGTTTCTGTATCCGGTTCCAGCTAATTGGAAGCTCGCGAATACACCAACCCAGGTACAAATGGCGCCTTCCGATGGAAAAGCACTCATGATTTTGACTTTGGCTGAAGGCAATTCATTACAAACCGCAGCAACTAATACCAATGCCCAATTAGAACTCACCACCACTTCGTCTAAGCAGGTAACCATTAATGGACTTCAGGCATTAGAAGTGATGTCAAAACAGGTAAGCCAGGATCCTAACACCGGAGCGCAGAATGAGATTACCATTCAAAGTGTGTATATCCAATATGGCAATGTTATCTATGTATTTCATGGAGTATCCACACCAGTTGATTTCGGTGCATATAAAGCCTCATTTGACAAGACCATGTACGGATTTAAAGAGCTCAAGGATCAATCAAAGATCAATGTGGTACCAGAAAAAATTAAAGTTGTATCCGTCAAGAAAGCAGGGACACTTGGACAAGCGTTATTGGATTATAGTATAGCGACCAACAGGCACAGAGAATTGGGTATTGTCAATGGAATGGATGTTGCTGATCAGGTCAAACAAGGTGATAAGATCAAAATTATTGTTAAGTAGCTATTTGTCAGCATATTATGCAACAATCCATTTGTGGGTGCAATGCAAAAAAGAAGTTAATTTCTATTGTTGGTTATTCCGGTTAAGAATCTTACCTTTGCCCCGCTAAAAATTATTGTATACCGCATGCTGATTATCGAAGTAAAAGAAACTGAATCAATTGACCGCGCCCTCAAGAGGTATAAGCGCAAAGTTCAGAACGTAAGACTCATCCAGGAGCTTCGTCGCCGTAAGGAATTTGTTAAACCTTCAGTTTCAAGGCGCAACGAGATCCTGAAAGCCGTTTATAAGACCAAGAAGCAGTCAGAAGAGTAATTTCTTCCGTCAGTTCCTGTTCCCTATATTGCGGAGACAAGTTTCATTAAGTTTTTACCTATCTTTTAATCAAATTGGTAGATGACTGCTTTGTCAGGTACTGAATAATTGTAAATTTATACTACCTGCCCGGGTGGTGAAACAGGTAGACACGCAGGACTTAAAATCCTGTGGTCCGAAAGGGCCGTGCCGGTTCGATTCCGGCTCCGGGTACAGACATATAATCAAGAATTTCACAGAGACCGCTGTTTTTGATTTGGGTTTTAAGGCAAAGAGCCTGCGAACACAAGCCCCCCATCATTGCATGGCATCTCTGTAAGGAACATTTGGGGTTTTCGACCTTATGGACTAAAGATGATCATCCTACTAAAGGGATTTGCGCAGGCTCTTTTTTCTTTCCGCAATAAGCTACCCAGCTTCAGGTTGTTCCTTCTCCATTCATTCCATTCCTTTTCAAAACTTTTACGCACATAGGGTGTCCTTTTACACTGGGGCGAAATATGACCTATAACTTTGCTGTTAATCAGCAATTTTTATATGAAGAAAGTTCTTGATATATGCGTGCTTTCCGATCTGCACCTGGGAACCTATGGATGCCGGGCAGAAGAGTTACTCGATTATCTACATCAGATAGAGCCAGCCAGACTTATACTCAATGGAGATATCATTGATGCATGGCAATTCAGGAAAAAGTACTTCCCTGCCACCCATTGGGAGGTCATTGAACGAATTCTCCAGATGGCCAATTCCGGAACCATTGTCTACTACCTTACGGGTAATCATGATGACATACTCCGGCGATTTAATGCTCTGGATTTGGGTAATATCCGATTGAGACACCAGCTGGAGTTGAGGATTCAGAACAAGACCCATTGGTTCTTTCACGGAGACGTCTTCGATGCCAGTGTGCTGATTTCCCCTTTTCTCGCTTCATTAGGTGGAAAGGGCTATGATTGGCTTATCCGTATCAATGCATGGATCAATCGCTGGAGGGTTAGTTTCGGCATGTCCAGGATTTCCTTTGCACACCGGGTGAAGAGATCCGTAAAGCACGCTGTGAAGTTTGTGAGCGATTTTGAAAAACAATCAATCCGTATGGGTCTGAAAAAGGGAGTAGATGTGGTCATTTGCGGTCATATCCACCAACCCTGCATCGAACAGGTCACCAGTGAAGAGGGTAGCATTATGTATATGAATTCAGGTGACTGGGTAGAAAATATGACATCCCTTGAGTATCTCAATGGGCACTGGAAGTTATTTAGATATGGCGTCCATGAAGATCCAGGACTGGAAGAAATCCTGACCAAGTTGGAAGATGATCAGTACATATTTCCACATTCTAAACTGGAAAAAGAAAGAGAATAAAGGAAAGTAAAAAAGAAAAAGCCCCGGAGAAATCCAGGGCTTTTTTGTGGAGCGGAAAACGAGACTCGAACTCGCGACCCCGACCTTGGCAAGGTCGTGCTCTACCAACTGAGCTACTTCCGCATCTAAACGGACGGCAAATATACAATTTTTATTTTTTCATTTTCAAGCGGTAAAATTGAATAATCTTTGTCTGTAACGATTAATATGTAAAAGAATCTCAGACTGAAGCCCTTATAGATATAGCATTCATTATAAGATGGTTACAGCTGGATTGTTAAAGATCAGAAACAAGTATGGAGATTGTGCTCATGGATAATTATGATTCCTTTACCTACAATCTGGCTCAATACATAAAAGAACAGGTTGGGGTCAGACTGACCATCTTTAAAAATGACGCTTTCGAATTGAAGGATCTTGATTCGTTTGAAAAGATTGTCATTTCCCCAGGGCCTGGTTTACCCGCAAAAGCCGGAAAAATAATTCCTGTCATCAATCATTATTCAGGAAAAGTACCCATCCTGGGAATTTGTCTTGGATTACAGGCTATTTATGAAGCTTTTGGTGGAAGACTTTTCAACCTGCCAGTTGTTCAACACGGTGTTTCCTCCATGGTCAGTATGATCGATTCGGATGATGTTGTTTTTAAAGGCATCTCAAATCCTTTTTTAGCAGGCAGGTATCATAGCTGGGTTTGTGATCCGGACTTTCTTCCTGACCCATTATTGATCACAGCAACAGACCAGTTTGGGAATATTATGGCTTGCCGGCATATGTCGCATTCCACACATGGTGTGCAGTTTCATCCGGAATCTATCCTCACCCCGGATGGCAAAACAATGATTAGGAATTTTATCGAACTTTAATTGCTGAGTTTACTCCCGCAATGAGTACTAAAGTATTAAAGTTCTCCGTATTTATTTTCGCGCAGAGACGCAGAGGCGCAGTTAAATTTTCCCTTTGTTCACTTTTCTCCTTCATGTCGCCTCTTAAGAATTTAAGGGTTTGAATCCCCCATATTTCTTTTTACGGAGATCGAAGATTCCACCAAAAGAGTTATCGTTTGTAGCAGGAGTCACATAGCCGCAGTTTAACTATCCTCTTGCTCCATTCATCCTTTGCTCCTTTTATCCCTCTTAGATCATTTAAACTTCTAAGCTCCTAAGCCCCTAAGCCTTTCCCCATCTACCAACCAAGAATGTAAGCGAAGATCAATGGTGCCACAATCGTAGCATCTGATTCAACTATAAACTTAGGTGTGTGAATATCCAGTTTGCCCCAGGTTATTTTTTCATTCGGAACAGCACCTGAATAGGAGCCATAGGAAGTTGTAGAATCTGAAATCTGACAAAAATAACTCCAGAAAGGTACATCATGCCATTCAAGGTCCTGGTACATCATCGGAACAACACAAATCGGAAAATCTCCGGCTATACCACCACCGATTTGAAAGAAACCTACACCTTTACCACCGGAATTGTGTCGGTACCAATCTGCGAGCCACACCATGTACTCAATACCACTTTTCATCGTCACTGCCTTGATATCTCCTTTGATGACATAGGATGCAAAAATATTGCCCATCGTGCTATCCTCCCATCCTGGAACAACAATAGGAATTTGCTTTTGCGCAGCCGCCATCATCCAGCTATTCTTCGGATCAATTTCAAAGTACTCGTCCAGTACACCACTGAGTAGCATTTTGTACATAAACTCATGTGGAAAGTATCGTTCGCCATTTGTGTCAGCATCTTTCCAGAGTTTATAAATATGTTTTTGCAACCTCCTGAAAGCTTCTTCTTCAGGTATACAGGTATCGGTTACGCGGTTGTAATGATTTTCAAGCAAGTCCCATTCATCCTGCGGACTCAGATCACGGTAATTCGGGACACGCTTATAATGGCTGTGGGCCACAAGGTTCATGATATCTTCTTCCAGGTTGGCACCTGTACAAGTGATGATACTTACCTTGTCCTGACGGATCATCTCCGCCAGACTGAGACCCAGCTCGGCTGTACTCATAGCGCCTGCGAGCGTAATCATCATTTTACCTCCTTCATCGAGATGTGCAACGTATCCTTTCGCTGCATCTACCAAAGCTGCTGCATTGAAGTGCCTGTAATGATGTAGGATGAAATCAGATATTGGTTTATTACTCATTTTTTGTCAGTTGTGAATTGTGAGTTGTCAGTGTTGCTTGTCCTGAGCGGAGTCGAAGCTTGGATTGTGAATTCAAATTTGTGAGGCATGAACCTTAAGTAATGAAAACGCATTTTTTACTTTTCATTCTTCATTTTTCACTTATCAAGTATCATAGCCGAGAATCTGTAACATCTCATTCGGTCTTTGCTCCGGACGCCAGAGGGTATCAATGAAATTTCCCTTTTCATCGCGGTCAACAAGGATATGCTGTGGTGAAGGTATCAGGCAATGTTTTATTCCACCATATCCACTGATGGCATCCTGGTATGCGCCTGTATGAAAAAAACCAATATAGAGGGGCTCAGGATCATCACTTTTATACGTGGGCAGGAAGACCTGTTGATTGAGATCCTCAAAGTTGTAATAATCTGAATGATCACAACTGATCCCGCCGATATGGACACGCGCAAAATCATTATTCCACTTATTGACTGGTAAAAGGATAAAGCGTTCATTGAGTCCCCAGGAATCAGGAATGGTATTCATCAGGCTATTGTCAATAAGATACCACAACTCTGAATCATTTTGTTGTTTCTGTTCGAGGACCGTGAAGATGGTTGCGCCACTTTCGCCAACAGTATATTTTCCAAATTCGGTGTAGATATCCGGATGTTCTATACCTTCCTGGTCACAGGTAGCTTTGATATTGCTGATGATCTCATCCACCATGTATTTGTAATCGTATTCAAACGACAAGTTGTTACTGATCGGAAAGCCTCCACCAATATTGATAGCGGTGAGGGTTGGACAGATTTTTTTTAGTTCTGCAAATATCTTCAGCGCTTTTTTAAACTCGCCCCAGTAATACAAAGTATCTCGAATGCCGGTATCTACAAAAAGATGGAGCATCGTAACCTGCACTCGTTTTTTACGAGCTATTTTTTCTTTATAATATTTAATGACTTCAGTTGGTCGGATACCTAATCTGGAAGTGTAGTACGCAGATTGAGGCTCCTGCTCAATGGCAACGCGGATGCCCACTTTCAGATTACCTTTTATACGTTCGAGGAGTGGATCCAACTCGTTGGTATTGTCCAGAACAGGAATGGAGTTTTCAAACCCCATTTCATGCAGGTGGGCTATACCATCAAGATATCTGTCAGTTTTATATCCGTTATGGATCAGGTTGATACTCCGGTCAATATCACCGCTTCGGTATAGGCTGATGATGAGGTCGATGTCAAATGCAGAAGACGTTTCCAGGTCAACGTCATATTCCAGAGCCTTTTTGATGACGTGACTGAAGTGACAGCATTTTGTGCAGTAACAATACCGGTATTTTCCTTGGTAATGCTGGTTTTTCATCGAACGGTTAAACCAGTTCTTAGCCTTTTTGATCTGGTCTCCGATCTTGGGCAGATAGGTCAGTTTGAAAGGCGTTCCATACTTGTCAATCAGGTATTTAAGGGAAATACCATGAAAACTTAAATCTCCATTGTGCAGGTCAAACCCTTCCTGAGGGAAATAATACGTCTGCTGAATGAGGTCAAAATAGCTGTTCTTCATTCTCCGGTTAAAGCAGCCGGGGATATATGACAACCGGCCGGGTCAAAAATATAAAAATCGACGGTGGAACAGGGGATTAATTGTGTAAAGTCCGATGGGTAGTACCTGTTTGTACCCTTTACCAGTTTAATGCCTAAATCAGGTGTGCGCTACTGACAGGATCTGATATCAGAGATCTATATTATGAATGGCCTGTAACGGCTGGATAATAATTGATCCATTCACTCCAGCTTCCCGGGTATAATCTGGCATTCTTGCCAGTGGCCATTTTGTAGGCAAGGATATTATGACAGGCACTGATGCCGGAACCACAATAGAAGACCGGTGGTTTTTCGTCATCAGAATCTATCCCTTGGAATTTTTGCTGAAGGAAACCAAGGCTTTTCCAAAAGCCATTTGAGTCCGTGTTGTCTGCAAATGGTATGCAAAATGCCCCCGGAATATGACCAGCGACAGGATCAATAGGCTCAGCCTCTCCGGTATACCGTATGTAGTCCCTGCTATCAATAATCTTCTCTTTACCATTAGCAACGTCAATCTTGTCAATGGTCAAGGAATGATTCACACTAAATTCAAACGTTCCTTTCGTGGGAGGTGGCCATTGATTATCCAGTGGGAATTCTTTTGCTTTCCAACTATTGAATCCACCGTCCAATACCATAACATTTTCATGTCCGAGCCAGAGGAGTAGCCACCATGCCCTCGAAGCAGCCATGCCATTCGCCTGGTCATAGACCACCACTTTGCTGGATGGATTTAAACCGGTTGCTCTCAATGCATAGGTTAGTACTGCAGGATCCGGTAGTGGATGGCGTCCTGTCACCCCTTTCATCACAGGTGAAGAAAGATCCTGTTCCACATCCATAAAGTAAGCGCCAGGAATATGTTCTTGCAGGTAATCTCTTCTGCCCTTGTGGACATCAGCGAGAGTGTACCTGCAATCCAGAATGACGAGATCGGGACTACCTGTTATCTGCAACAAGTCATCCGCCGTGATTAGTAAATTTCCTGAATTGGTGTTCATTTGGTATCAGGCAGGTTGAGTGATTCTAAAATTTGTACATAATGATTGGCAGAGTCGACGGGGTGAATGACACTTTCAATGACACCATGTTCACCAATGACAAATGTAGTGCGATGTACGGCGTCACTAATGCGCCCCATAAACTCCTTCTCCCCATAGATATCAAAAAGCTTTGCCAATTGATTTTCATCGTCTGTGATGAGCGGGTAGGGTAGTTCGAATTTTGAAATAAACTTCTGGTGTTTTTTCTGACTATCCTCGCTGACGCCATAGACGGCATAGCCGAGTTGTCTTAATTGGCTGTAATGGTCCCTGATATTGCAAGCTTCCTTCGTGCAGGTCTCTGAACCATCATGATTATAGAAAAAAAGAATAAACTTTTTGCCCTGAAGTTTTGCTGTGGTTAATTCTGAACCATCATGAAGTAATGCCTTAAAAGTTGGAGCTGTTTGTCCGGCCTTCCAGCGGGAGGTCCATGTCCGGCGCATGAGCATTAATTTTTTTACAAGGTAAACGATTTTTCGAGTACCGCTTCATTACCTCTGTCATCGGTTACTTTAATGACAAGTAGGTGTTCACCAGGCTGAATTTGTCCATCGAATTCATGTGTAAGCGTGCTGGATTTTCCATCCAGTGACATTAGGATCCATCGCCCGTCAACCCATGCATCATATAGTAAATCACGTCCGCGATCTTTGGTACTGAAATTATCAGAGATCTTGAACGCCATTCTTTTCCATCCGGTCATTTTAGGACCAAAGTGAAGGATTGAAATCTTTGGAGCTATCGTATCAACCATAATGGTATAGGTGCTGATGACCCTGACACCTGTGCTGAGATTATTTCCAATCCATGTGGCTCCGCAGTTGGCTATGCTGCCATTTGGTTCACATCGCGCGATGAAGGCTTTGTCGCGCAAAGCGGCAGGGACATCGAGTCCTTCGATATTGATTTCGTAATAATAATGAACGGGCGCATCCGTTGGGGTAATAGCAAAATGGGGGCTGTAACAACCCAAGCCATCGGAAGGAATGACTTCGATGTTCAGCGGAGTCTTTTCATAAAACGAACCTTTGGGCCATACAACCTGTATCCCTTTTTTTGATACAATACTCACTTGATCGGGTTCTGCCAAAGTTTGATAAAGCGGAATCGATGGCATTTTTGGAAGCAGGCTCATGTCTCTGACAACTTCAAGTGTAACAGTTGAAATATTGCCATTGAAATCAGCTACAGACAAAGAAATTTTTCGGGGTTGTTCTGCATTCAGGTAGATCATGCCTTTGTCCACACCAGTATAGTAGATCGGAAGTTTATTTCCTTCCAGCGGATGACAACGGTGAAAGAATCTGTTCTCATTTATTTTCCGTCGGTAGTCAATGTGGGCATTCAGATATCTTGACTGTTCAAAAGGTATTTCATCCATCGCAAACGCAAAAGAGGGATCATCATCCACCTTGCATTGGATACTGTAGATGCCATTCTGATTTGTTCCTCCATCCTGCATATCATAGGCGCGTATACCAAAGGAAACTTTTGAAGAGGAAAGTTCAACAGGAGTGTCAAACGTGTATTTGCCAGCTGACTGGTATATCGGTTGAATCACTTTTGAATTGGTTACCCTGCCATTTTCATTGTATTCATAAACAATTAGTTGTTGTACTACAGGTGCTCTTTTATCGGCAATATTTAAACCGAAATGGAGTGGATTGACAGGCGTCTGATCTTTGGTGTGTCTGATTTCAAAATGCAGGTGGGGTCCGAATGAATAGCCGCTATTTCCCATGTTTGCTATTTGCTGGAGACGAGCTACAGGAAATTTTTCTTTACCAGGCGCAAGGTCGATTTTAAAAGTTTCTGCTTTGTATTGTTCCTGCTTTACATAAGCCTCTATCTCCGGCGAAAAATTGTTAAGGTGAGCGTACACACTTGTAAATCCATTCGGATGTTCCAGGTAAAGTACATTTCCATAACCATATTCTTCTACCCGGATCCGACTGATGAAGCCTTCATGGGTGGCGTAGACCGGATCACCGGATATTCCATTTTCAGATTTTATATCAAGACCGGCATGAAAGTGGTTTGTCCTGAGTTCTCCAAAGGTGCCTGATAATTTAAAATCGCGGTTAACTGGTGAATTGAATTCACTGACTGGATATTTTCCGGCATGTTCTGCCATGGACATCAAGAAGATGGAAAGTATGAAAAACACATAAAACTTCATACGCGGTTCAGGATTCAGATTTAAGGTTTGATGGATCAATTAGTATTTTCATCAGGATCTCAATTTCGAAAGCCGTTTTAAAGACGGACACAGATACAGGGTCAGAGGTGCTAAAGGCATCTTTGAGTTTCCCCTTGACAACCGGATGATTCATCAGGAGTTGGTTTGCTGTAATCCCTAAGGACCAGTTTAGCCAGAAAGTTTCCTGGCGCTTCCGTTCCTCCGTCAGAGAGGTATGCTGGTGACGAATATCCCGATATAAACGAATAATGTCCAAAACATTGTCTATCCCCGTTCCTTCCTGGGCAGAACAGGTTGTGATTTTCGGCTCCCATCCAGGTCGAAGGGGAGAAAAATAATGTAGTGCATTTTGATATTGTTGTTTGGATAGGCCAGCTAATGTAGCAAATGCACCATCCGCCTTGTTGACAATCACTATATCTGCCAGCTCAGTTATGCCCCTTTTGATGCCTTGCAATTCATCACCTCCTCCAGGTTGTACGACCAGAATAAAGCCATCGGTAAATTGCCACGCGGTGTGTTCTGATTGGCCAACGCCCACCGTCTCTATAAAAATAAGGTCGTAACCAACTGCAGCAAGCAGGGTAATCATTTCATAGCTTCTGCGCCCCATTCCGCCCAATACAGAACCGGCAGGGCTCGATCTGATAAATGCTGATGGAGAGGTAGATAAACCTGACATTCTTGACTTATCACCAAGAATACTTCCATGGCTTAATGAACTGGTTGGGTCTATTGTGATGACACCTACTTTATGTCCTTTTGAAATTGCTTTAAGGCCCAGAGCCTCGATAAGGGTGCTTTTTCCGACACCTGGTGCTCCACTTATAGCAAAGCGAATGGAAGGGTCATAAACGCGAAGCTTTTCTTCGCACAATATCAAAAGATCAATCGCCCGATTCCGGTCCCCGGCAAGCTCACTTTCCACCAGGGTCATGGCCTGCCCGAGAGCAACCCGGTCTCCAAGGATCATTTTTTCAAACAGTGTGTTGATACTTCGGTCCATTGAAACTAAGCGCCAGTAAAAGTAGCAGACAAATATATGATTATTTTATGCATTATAGTTGTCTGATAACCAATGATATAAAATGTTAAAATCCTTAAGTTAAAGTGTTAATGGGGTGCTCAGACCACCTTAACGCTTCTTTAATAGCCCGGGCAAGATAAAGCGGGTTTATTTGTTTCATAGAGTATATCACAGAGGTGGGCGGACTCTATTTTAGTGAATCATCGCCAAAGTGGCAGAAATTCAATACATCCAACCGCCCACCTTTTATTTTTACAAACGAAGTGCGTCCCAGATTTTTTGAGTCCACGACCTGGTATAGTAATCGATGCTATATGCTCCGGAGAGGGGATCTTCTCCTTTGTACATCAAACTCTCCAATTGCAGCAAATGGTGGATATTCCGGTCAATCCGCATGTACATATCAGGGGTGTCTTCCATGAAAGAATGGTGGAAGCAGAGGGCATGAGACCCTGCAAGAGACGCGGCAAGTCCAGACATAGCTGCCCTGATCAGGAAATGGTCAGGGGACTCTTGTGCAGATTCATAAATATGGCATTCAAGGTATTGGTCAGGGATTTCACTGGCCTCCTGAATAACATTTGCTTTAAGATTTTGCCATACCAGATGAAGCACTCTGGTCTGGATAATTTGTTTGAAGTACGTTTTATCAGCTTCAAGTGACAGAATGCATTGCTCAAGAAAAGCAGCAGGTTGAAATCCATGCTTTGCCCAATCACCCAAATCTGCAACAATCCTGTTTAAAACCGCAGCAGTGTTCACGTCCCATATGCCTGAGGATTCAATCTGGTAAATAAAGCGGACTGAACCAAGTTTAGAAATATCCTGATCAGTTTGTGTAAGCAGTTTTCCAAGTGATGGAGAAGACGCTTCTCGATTTATTCGCAGGAGATCGTTTGGCCCAATTGTTTCCAGCAACCGGAATGTATTTTCCTTAAAATGCTCAATCTCAAAAGATACAGTAATCAAATCCCTGAATACACCTTTGAACCACTCTTCGTTGAACCAGGCTGAAGCATCCGCCGAGTAAAGAATAAGCGACCGGGTATCCTGCCGGAGCGAATCGAGTATTTTTTGATTGATGGAAGACGTCTCCTGACCAGAAGTTGAAATCCAATCTGCAATGATTGGAGGCTGAGTGAATAAAGTGGCAGGTAGGCAAATGGGTTCATCGCTGACATCATCCCGATGCAACAATGGTATCAACGGTTCGCCAGTCCACCATTCCGATTGCAGTGATGCAACAGTTTTCTTTCTCAGGTCTGATTCGATCTGCCTGATCCATTGTTCTTTCGAAACAGCTTCAAATGTATATGCCCACTTCTTCATGACGTGGACAATATTAGGCAATACCAGTGAAAGATGGAAAAGTACGTTTCCTTTAGCCTTTAGAATTTCTTTTTTTCAAAGTGGTATCTTTATAGAATGAGTTTACCGCAAACGCCTGTTTATCTTGATTATCATGCTACCACGCCTGTTGATGCAAGGGTTCTGGAGTCAATGCTGCCTTGGTTTACCCGGTATTTCGGAAATCCGGCAAGCCGTTCACATGCCTATGGCTGGCAAGCGAGCGAAGCTGTGGAGATAGCCCGAAGTCAGGTTGCTGATCTTTTACACACAGATTCAAAATCTATCATTTTTACTTCTGGCTCCACAGAAGGACTTAATATGGCTATCAAAGGTCTCGCAGAAACTTCACACCATATTGGTAAACACATTATCACTGTTGCCACTGAACATCACGCAGTTCTAGATACTGTTGACTGGCTTAACCGTAAAGGCTATGAGATTTCAATTTTGCCGGTTGATATAAATGGGAGCCTGGATACAGAACAGCTTAGGAATGCTATCAGAAATGATACCATCATGGTGATCGTCATGTGGGCCAATAATGAAACCGGAGTTTTACAGGATATAAGAGAAATAGGATTTATTTGTCATCAGGCCGGCGTGCCTTTGATCTGTGATGCAACTCAGGCTGCTGGTAAAATTGATATAGATATTTCCCATATTCCTGTTGACATACTGACCATTTCCGCGCATAAAATGTATGGGCCAAAAGGTGTTGGAGCATTATACATTAACCCATCCATCAAAGTGAAGCCTGCTGCGCTGATCCACGGAGGAGGCCATGAAAGAGGGTATAGGTCCGGCACTTTAAATGTACCAGGTATTGTTGGTTTAGGCACGGCGAGTGCTCTACGAAAAAAGCACCTTCTTCTCGACAGGGATCGTATCCATCAACATCGTGATCAATTTGAGAAAACTATTCTTACCTCCTTGGAAGAAGTCGACGTCAACGGTCATGTTTATGACCGTTTGCACACCGTATCAAATCTTAAGGTTCGTTTTGTGGATAGCCAGGCAGTTATGTCTCGATTCAGAAGTAATCTGGCTATTTCATCCGGCTCAGCCTGTAGTTCTGCAAATCCGGAACCTTCCCATGTTCTTCTCGCCATGGGACTGACCCCGGCAGAGGCGAAAAGTTCATTCAGAATCAGTCTGGGCGTTCCTACCACGTTGGCTGAGATCGAAAGTGCAGCCATGATCTTTGTTGAAGCTGTAGAAGCAGAACGGGCACAAAGTCCTGTCTGGCAAATGTTTAAGCAAGGAATTGATGTTTCCTGAAAGGGAAAGTATAGTAAACTATTCCACGCGGGATGTTGTTATCTTTGCAATTCCTTGGAGCAAGATATGATTTCGGTTCATCGAATCATTTAAAGAGGGTAGAATCGTAATCATTAAATCATACTTTTTAAGGATTTTAATTAATCATTAAATCATGAAATTATAGTGTTGTTTGTTGCTGATAGTGCGAAAGAAAGGATTCTCGAAGTCCTGGGCAGTGAGAACAAATCACTGACCGATTATTTTGTGCGCGTGAGTGTCACCAGTGGTGGTTGTTCAGGCCTTTCCTACAAGCTTGATTTTGACAACGACCTCAAGCCAAGTGACCAGGTATTTGAGGATAAAGGCGTCCGTATGGTCACTGACCTCCGCAGTTTCCTTTATGTACATAATACGATTCTTGAATTTTCAGGAGGACTTGAAGGGAAAGGATTCTACTTCAGCAATCCCAATGCATCACGTACATGTGCATGTGGAGAAAGTTTTTCAGTCTAAGATGACAATCACTAATTTTTCAATTAGTATTCCAAAATAGCCCTCATCGATTCGATCACTTTACCAACGGAGAGGATCATCTCTTTTTCCAATACTACATTCAAAGGGACAGCAGGCATATCTGTCGACCCAATTGTTATCACAGGTGCGTCAAGCGAAGTCCAGCAATGCTCCTGAATACGTGCCGCGATCGTCTGGGCAAATGAATTGGAAACGGTATCTTCAGTGACAACAAGACAACGGCCATGTTCCCTGACCGTTTTGTAGATTAATTGTTCATCCAATGGTACGAGACTTCTCAGATCCAGGATAGTGATTCGCCCTTCAAATTCGTTGGCAGCTTTCAGCGCCCAATGCACCCCCATCCCATAGGTAACAATGCAAAGCGCCTCTCCCTGGGCAATCTTTTCCTGATTTGCTTCTATGACAATGCGTCCTACACCCAATGGAACCAAATAAGCTTCATCAGGCAATGGACATTTAGCCGTTTCTGTATTAGCCACTTTACTCCAGTAAAGCCCCTTATGTTCGAAAATCACAACGGGATTAGGATCATAATATGCAGCCTTCATCAATCCTTTCAAATCTGCTCCGTTGCTTGGATAGACCACTTTCAATCCTTTGATGTTGCAGACAACTGTTTCAACACTTGAGGAATGATAAGGCCCGCCGCTACCATAAGCTCCAATCGGGACGCGCAGGATCATACTCACAGGCCATTTACCATTTGACAAATAACATGATCGGCTGACTTCGGTAAATAGTTGATTCAATCCAGGCCATATGTAATCTGCAAATTGCACTTCCACAATTGGTTTTAAACCAACCGCAGACATTCCTACGGTTGATCCGACAATAAAAGCTTCCTGAATAGGTGTATTGAATACACGATCGTCGCCAAATTTTTGTGCAAGCGTAGCGGCTTCCCGGAACACACCTCCGAGACGACTACCAACATCCTGGCCATACAGAAGACATTCAGGATGCTTACGCATGAGTTCTTCAATGGCGATCAGGGCACTATCTACCATTACTTTTACTTCTGCACCTTCGGGTTGTCTGATACCGACTTCAGTTGTTATTGGAGTTGGGGCAAAGGCATGTGTGTAGAGGTCCGCAGGTACCGGGTCGGCTGCATTTCGCGCTTTTTCAAAGTCTGCTGCAACAGTTTCAATCGCCTTGGTTTCTATTCGTTTGAGTTGCAAAGCGGACCATCCTTCGGATAGCATAGTGCTGATCAGTTTGGGATAAGGATCCTGCTGCCTGTCTTCTTCAAGATCATCCCGGTACCATTCCATGCGCACACCTGAAGTATGATGGTTGAGCAATGGAACTTTAGCATGCACCAGAAATGGTCTGCGTTCTTTTCGGATAAGACCGATTACTTCATGTAATGTGTCATAGCAGAGTTTGAAATCCGTCCCGTCTATGCTCCGGGTCTCAATGCCTTTAAAGCCCATAGCATATTCAGCAGCATTCATTGCCCTCGTTTCTTTAGCATTGGCAGAAATATCCCATTCATTATCTTGTATCAGATAGAGGATAGGTAGTTTTTTCAAGGCAGCCATTTGAAAGGCTTCCGCAACTTCACCCTCCGTCACGGAGGCATCACCCAGTGAGCAAACTACAACAGGTGGTTTTTTCCAGTGACCTAGTTTGCGATGTTCCTGGTAGGCTATTCCCATAGCTATTCCTGTCGTGGGAATCGCCTGCATGCCGGTGGCAGAAGACTGATGTGGGATTTTTGGTTTATCGTCATCCTTAAGACTTGGATGACAGTAATACGCTCTTCCTCCGGAAAAGGGATCATCCTTCTTTGCCAGAAGCTGAAGCATTAGTTCGTATGGTTGTATTCCAATGGAAAGCATCATCGCGTCATCTCTGTAATATGCTGACAACCAGTCATCAGGGGTCAATTGCATCCCCAGGGCAATCTGGATGGATTCATGACCTCTCGATGTAGCGTGCACATACTTTGACACTTCTTTGAAATTAGCCTCAAATAGATCAGTCATTGCCTTTGCTGTAGCCATATGACCAAAGGCCTTCTCCAGTATCTCAGACCAGCTGACGGTCCTTACTTTATCTTTTTTCTTGTTTTTTTCCTTTGCCATGACGGATGCCAAAGATAGAGATTGAATGGTGTTACAAAAGCAATTGGAAATCGGAAAGGCAGATGATCCAGATGGATTCCTGTCAAGAGGGTTTATATTTAACGCCAAATTGGAAAGCAAATGGATGAGTTTAATGGCTTGATCAGCAAAGTACAACGGTACCAAAGTGTCCTCAACAATACCAAAACGTATCGCGAACGATGGACTTTGGATCTTAAAAATTTGATTATCAGCGAATTAGAAGCCATGGTAAAAGTGTCAGGTCTGCAAGGCACCATCGAGGCTACGGATAAGGTCAGACATCTGGAGTATATCATCCTCTCTCTGGGTACGGAAGAAAGCGGTATTGCCGAGGTGATTAATGATAAATTGCATAAGCCATTGATCAAGACCAATGGTTCACTGGTTTACCAGCAATTGTATAATGGCAAAGTGCAAGTGATGATTGTCTATCCATTCATCGAAGGCTTTGGCGAGCCGCGCCCGCCAAAGGTCATTTCCATTTACAGGCCGGAAGAAATTAAATCACCTTTTTTACTTCGGCACATGGAGGAATTTATCAAAGAGATTACGCAATGGGAAGATTTCGATGATGATGATCAGGCCACAGCCAAAATTGGCTTTAATGTGCAAAGCCTGACAGCTATAAACCCACCGGTAACCGAAGGTTAGTCCTTTTCAACCTCCTGTAAGCAAACCCAGCAATGGAAGACGGATGCAATGATTTTCGCGGTTGAGGAAATCAGGTTTAAAAAAAAGTAAACCGAAGTGAAAGCAATCCACACTCTGCGTTACTTCAGGCAATGCAATTAGTTTTTTCCAACCATCTGTCATGTCGGCCGACCAGTATATATCATCAACGATAATGATTGTTTGATCAGACATGTATGGCTTCATAGCATGGTAGTATTTCCACAAGGCAACTGAGGTATGATGACCGTCCAGGAATAGAAGATCGATTCGCTTATCACCAGGCAACCCATTTGCTATAAAAATGTCAAATGATGTGTTGTGAAGATGAATATTATCTATCCTTAACTCGTCAAAGACCTTGCGAGCCACTTTCGCAATTTCAGGATCGCCTTCTACAGTATCAACTCTTGAATTTGAATTAGCTATTCCAAGATAAGCGGAGGATATGCCAAGTGAAGTACCAAGCTCAACAATTTCTCTGGATTTTGTAAAGACACCAAGTCGATACAAAAATCTGCATTGAAAAGGTAGACTCACGGCATACCTGGCGATCCTGGAGATAGAGTCCTTATTTTTAATCTGATGATAGGAAGTGCCTGCGCCAAAATCATGCTTCTCAATGACTTCTTTGGAGTGAAGCAATTCCCTCCGTTTCCGCTCGATGCTTCCAAAAAATGGATGTGAAATCCGGTCATCGCTGCAATAAGTGAATAAACTGAAAAGGAAGGGAGAATGAAAAGAATCCCATCGTTTAGATCTGAAAAAGTGAGACAGATATTGTGTTGCTGTATAACTTCTGCTCATCAGGGGCAAAGTAAATATTTGTTTGTCACATTCAGGGTATGGAGGTCATATTCTGGTTATCTGGAAAGCCTGCCAGTTGATCAGGATCCAGAGGTGTCGGTTGAACGACATAATTTGAAATGACCGATTTAATTGGGATTGTTACATTTGTCTGGTATTCAATACCATAAATCAGACCCTTATGAAGGCACGTTTTTTACCAATCCTGCTTCTTTCCTTTGCTGTGACCACTTTGTCTGGCCAGGCTCAGTTTGCAAATCGAAATGATTTGCTAGCAGAAAAAGATCAGCACAGTGCCGTTCCCGTAGGTATAGCAGACATGAATGGCGATGGGCTGGATGATATTGTCACGCTCAATTTCGGGTCGCGGCTTTTTATTCAATACCAGACCCCGGAACCTTCCCGGCCATTTGTGCGGTATGAGGTGCCGGTGACCATCGATAACGCTGAGCAAAATGATATCTGTATTGCGGATTTCAACAATGACGGGGCCAATGATATCCTGGCAGTAGGGTCTTATGACAGAGTCAAGGTGCTGTACAGTAATCCTTATACTTATTCCTTCACACTGACACATATCGTAGTGACACCCTTCTTTTCGCAGGGCGCTTCAGCCGGGGATTTTAATCACGATGGCTGGGTTGATGTGGTGATGCTCAATGACAATGGATTGAATTATACATTGATGAACGACGGGACCGGCACGCTTGTAGAGCAGGACCTGTTTAATTTTGTAACTGTACCTCCATCCGACAATTCGGGGAACTATGGTTCAGTGTATACAGACTTTGACATGGACGGGGACAGCGACTTTTATATCGCTAAATGCCGCCAGGGGGTCAACAGTCCTTTAGATCCAAGAAGGATTGATGTGCTTTTTGTCAATGACGGTTCAGGAAATTACACTGAAGATGCCGCCAATTATGGTCTGGCTGACGGACGTCAGACCTGGACCGCGGATTTTGGGGACATTGATAATGACGGCGACATGGATCTGTTTAAAACGCAGCACGATGTCATCAGCGAATTGTATGAAAATATCAACAACGATACATTTATCAATATCACCTCAACCACTGGTCTGAACATTGGGGGCGTACCGTTGCAAGGTTTGCTGAGAGATTTTGATAATGACGGGTTCCAGGATATTCTCGTGAGTGGTGACCGCCTGGATTATTATCATAATAACGGGGATAAGACGTTTACAAAAACGAATCCTTTTAGCAATGTGGTTTTTGGAACCTTCGCATTAGGGGACCTCAACAGGGATGGATTTACCGATGTATACGCATCGAGAGTTATTCCTTTCAACAATCCCGATGCGTTACGTGAGGATATCTTGTTTCTGAACGATAAAAATGATAACCATTACCTGGGGATGAACCTCAAGGATACTGCAGGTAATCCTTCTGCCATCGGGGCAACGGCTAGTCTCTATGGATCATGGGGTATTCAGGTCAGGGAAGTACGCGGAGGGGAGCAGTATGGCGTGTCTAGTGGACATAGTATTATTTTTGGCCTTGGCGATCAAACCACTTATGACAGTCTGATCATAAGATGGCCTGATGGCACAAGAGAGCAATACAACCAGCTCGAAACCGACAAAACCTGGTCCCTCACAAGAGGCGGATGTTGGAAACAACCACTGGACATCCTGGAGCCTTTAGTTGTACTCTGCGAAGATGACTCCATCATCATTCACATGGATTCAGCGTTATCTCTTATAGAATGGAGTGATGGTACATCTGCTGATTCTATTATTATCAGAGAGGAGGGGCTCTATTTTGCAACGCTTACTGGGTTGGATGGATGCATTTTACGTACATCCCCACTTGAAGTTGGATTGGATCCTGACACGATACGACCATCGATTACGTACATTTCTGATCCTCAATTATGTGATGGAGAGTCTGTGCTCCTTAGCCTGCCCTCAGCTTTTTCATACGCGTGGTCAACAGGAGAAACTACACAGACTATTAATGCAACAACAACCGGTGAGTATTTTGCCCAAGTTGAAGGTTATTGTAAGTTACAGGAATCAGATACCGTCCAACTTGAATTCCTTATTCCTGAGCCACCCGTGACAACAAATGATACTTTCTTGCCGGGGGAATCAGCTGTGCTAGCCTCCACCGGAGATCATGTTAATTGGTTTTCTGATCCATTTGGTAATCTCCAAATAGGTAGTGGAAATAGTATTCAACTCGACAATCTTACAGATACCGTGACTATCTATGCCCGTAATGCCGCACTCATTGAAGGAGGGGATTTCCAGTTAGGGCCGGCACAGCACGAAGGCTTAACGAAGTATAACGCCGCCTTTGTCAATGGAGGCCAGTTGTTTGATGTTCTGGAGCCAATCATCCTTCATCAGATTACAGTGTTTACAGATTCAGCAGGCACAAGGAGCATCGATATCAATAACGGACTGAATTTCTTTTTTGAGTACCAGTTGGATCTCCAACCAGGGTTGACAGTGATTGACCTGGAGATAGAGCTTCAGGTGGGTAGTTATACAATGACTACAAACACAGATATCAATAATCAGAATTTTGGGACAAATAGTCCATACCTATGGAGGTCATCGGAGAATGTGGTTTATCCATATGAAATCCAGAGTGTCGTGTCTATCTACAATTCTACATTCGGAGAAGATTTCTACTATTATTTCTACGACTGGAAAATTTCAACATTGGATAAAGAATGTTTTACTGACTTTGTTCCGGCTACTGCAGTTATCGATCTGGGTACAGCAACGAACCAACCAACTGATAAAGAGCAGGTATTCATAGTTACCCCTAATCCAACAGATGGGCTCATTCAATTAAAGATGAAAACAGAAGGATCCTGTGATGTAGAAATTTTACGGATGGATGGTGTGCGTGTTCTGGTTCAGCATGATATCGCTCCTGAAAACAATGCGATACAAATTGATCTGTCAGCATATCCTCCCGGAGTTTATCTGATCAGCATAAATAACAATGGGCAAAAGTATACTCAAAAAATTATCCGCTTATAGGATCACAAAAGGTTTTATACACACCTGGCGGTTTTGATCAAATAGCGCGAAGTAGTAGACTGCTGCTGTAATCCTCATATTCAGTTCAATGTTTTCATCCATTGAGCCTTCCTGGATAAGCATTCCATTCAGATCGATGATCCGATAATGCAGGCTATTTCTTGAATCGTAAAGCGCTGAAAGGCTTATGTGAATTTTTCTGTTGGTCACCGGGTTTGGGGAGAGTGTGAAGATGGAAATGGATTCAATCGGACTGACCGCGGTGGTTGAAAGATCAATACTGTCAATTGTAATTTGATTGATCACTTCATTGAAACCTTCATAGCCCTGATACATAGATTTGAACTGAGCAACTTGCTCAACTGTGTCGTTACTAAACAAATCAGCCATCCATCGGGCCGGTAAGGTCTGATACCGAAGTGAAACGGAAAGATCTGCTAATCCTGTTTTTCCACTCAACGGAATTCTGTATTCAATTCTATCCAATCCGTTATTGCTTTCGGTAGTGAAATCAGGATCCTCGTTAACATTGCCCCAGGTAGCAACCGTATCAAACACTGCATGGTCCACCCTAAATCCTGTTGGTAGCAGCCTGTTGTCCTTTAAAGGCTTAAAGGCTGCGTTCAGACGAGTCGTGAGATGGCCTCCCAGGTCAGACATGACCATTTCATAAATTTGCACATCATCCTCGGATCTGGACACCTGGTGATGTGGCTCAAAAGGATGGTCTCTGCCTGCAATGTTACCTTCAGCATCTAATGCACCGTTTGAATAAAATGGGTCCTGGGACGTACTTTCTTTGAGATGGATCTCTATCCAGGCTAATCTGCTTGGATACCCGGAAGGTAGTTTGTGTCCGGTTTTGTTTTTTACGGTGAGAGATAAAAACAACGTGTCATCAGCGATATAGAGGGAAGGCACACTGAATACGGCTGCATTTGAAAGGCTGATCCTGTTATTGTTTATAGATTCAGTCCAGGCGTGGCTGCTTTCGCCTGAAGGGAGATTTAGATTTTCTTTATTAGCGTTCATCAGGTCTAGCATGGCAGTATTAGCGCCGAAAAACTGATGCAACCCGTATGGTTCTCTTGGTTCTAAAGCCGCAAAATCAGTCGCAATGATGACCGCATCGTTGATGAACGGCATATGGCAGGTCTGACATTCTTTACCCTGAGCCGGGTAGATTGAATTGAGCCATTCATGATACGTAGCCTGCTCGACAAAAAAATCACCTGAAGGTGTGCCATCAGGCTGAAGTGTCTCTGTGATCAGCGTATGGCAGCTGGCACATACTCCGCTCGAATAGATATGGTCAGAAAATTCTGGTTCAAAGCCTACGTAGATTTGCATTGGCCCCTTAAAGGGATTAGGATAATGGCCATACATCAGTCGGTTGGTATCCAGGGTGTAGTTGCCGGAAAATCCCGCACCTAACCCGGCAGCTGGTTGTTGATGACATGCACTGCAAGATACTCCATCTAATCCAAGGCTATCCCCAAGCATGATTTCGTATGAGTAGGGTTGGTTGTTACGGGTTGCTTCAAAACTCCCAAGGGGCGCATGACATTTTAGACAGGTGCTTTCGATGGCTTGTTTCGCGGATGGATATAAGTTGACCTCATGTGCCATGGTAGCCCTCCAGAAAGGGTCCCGTGCGGACAATCCCATCATACTGATCTGCCAGTCATCAAAAATACTGACATCATTTCCATCTGAGTCAACAAGCGCCTTTCCTGTTTCATCTAAGCCATGACATCCACTGCAATGGGATGAATGAGCGACTTTTTGGTTTAAAGGAACAGGCCCACCCCGTGGACCAGGAGGATTCACGGGCGAGGTTAAACCAAGCAATATGATAGACGCTGCCAGACAAAAGATAATTCCGGATTTTAACATGGGATAAAATTACTTTTTTTAAAAGGATCGACCGTATTCCGGAGATTTGGGGTTGAAGGAGTGCCGGGAAATGGTTTTATTTGGTGTATCATCTCTTTATACTATTTTAGCAATCTCATTACACTCGTTTGAAGCCTTTTGTTTTGAAAATGGAAAACCATTAATGAAAAAAATTCTTTATCCGACGGACTTCTCCGACACGGCGGAAAATGCGTTCATCTTTGCTTTACAGATAGCAGACCACCTGGGCGCCTCAGTCATTACATTACATGCTTTCGACAAACCCGATATCAGCGATTTCAACCTGCCAGGGGTGCTGAGGGAAGTCTATGATTCTATAGACCTGGAGGAGTTCGAAAATTATGAAGACGAGATTCCAGTACTCCGGGATATTGCAACGGAAAATGGCTACTACCATGTGCCGATGGTTCATGTACTGGAAGAAGGTGCGCCTGTCTCCGCCATATTACGGACTGCCAATAAAAACAAAGCTGACCTCATCGTCATGGGGGCTACCGGTGCGGGAATGATGGAAGCCTTCTTTTTTGGAACCATTTCAGGCAAGGTGATGGAGGAGGCGCATTGTCCTGTCATTGTGGTTCCTACAGACGCACAATTTGATGGCCTCATTGACCACATAGGTGTAGCTACCAATTTAAGCAAAGATGATGCGGTGCTCATCGAAGCGTTGAGAAAGTTTCGGGATATCATGGGTAGCCATTTGCATGTGATTCACGTTGACACCACATCCAATGGGGAAGGTCAGGAACAGTTGAAAAAATTCTTTGAACCATGGCAGCAGGATAAAAAAATGACCTGCCACTGTGTTGTCAATAAAGATATCAATGCAGGCCTGGAAGCATGCATGTTGGAAAAGAAAATTGACTTGCTGGCGATCCTATCCCAACGACGCAGCTGGTTTGACGAAATATTTGAAAAAAACAGAGCAAAGGAAATGTCATACCAGCAGTCAATTCCATTGATGGTATACCAATTGGAGTCTTTAAATATCAAATAGGGTTTGCTACATTTCCTGAGCTTTCAGGATGCCTGTCTTTTATTCATTACCTGGTTCCCTGATAGCTTTAAATTCCGAACCCGGTTTCCATTTTGGCCAATCCTGGTTATTTCCCAATTCGGTTGCCACGTTCAAATAAAGTTCAGCATCCTGCATAATTCCCCCTAGCTCAAAAGTTTCAGCTTCATATTCATCATTAGGCAAATGATAAGCGGTAGTCCGGTATTCATCTGATTTTTCTTTGGCATATTCTTTTCCTTTGATCCGGTGATCAAAACCACCTTCGGCATATAATGCGGGTATACCAATTTTGGCGAAATTGAAATGATCGGATCTGAAGAAATATCCTTTTTCAGGTTCCTGGTCAGGGAGAATGTATCTGTTTTGTTTTTCAGCCCATCGTGCTGCGTAGGATTCTAGTTCACTTTGTCCAAACCCAATCACACTGAGGTCATTCATTTCACCATAACTGGCCATGCCGTCTATATTCAGATTAGCGACCGTTTTAGCAGGTGGAAAAACAGGATTGGCAGCATAATACGCTGAGCCGAGAAGTCCCTGCTCCTCAGCCGTAACCCATAGGAATACAATGCTTCGTTTGATTGGTCCTGATTTTGCCATGGCCTCTGCTATACCCAAAAGGGTAGCGGTACCTGATGCATTATCTCTTGCTCCGTTGTAGATGGAGTCTCCATCCACGACCGCACCGATGCCAAGGTGATCCCAATGTGCAGAGAAAAGAATGTATTCATCTTTTTGATCAGTGCCTGGAATCATAGCGATGACATTTTTTGACACATTTTCCCTGATGTCATTCTTGATACTTGCACCCACTGTGTATGGAAGAGGTTGTGCTTTGAAGCCTGGCTTTCGGGCAGCCATCATGGATTCCCTGAGATCAAGTCCCGCTGAACTGAATATTTCTTTTGCGGCATCCAGGGAAATCCAACCTTGCAATTCGCACGGAGTATAACCAAGCGATTTTAGATTAAGTTTTGCACCGCTTCCTGCTCCCTGGACGACAGCCCAAGGATAACCAGCCATTGTGGTTTCATGGATGATCATGATAGCAGCTGCACCTTGCCTTGCCGCTTCTTCATATTTGTAGGTCCAACGCCCATAATAGGTCATAGTATTGCCTTTGAAAAAGGTGCTGTCCTCACCGCCTAACCCTGGATCATTGACGAGTACTAATGCCGTTTTTCCTTTCATATCAAGACTGGCATAGTCATTCCATCCATACTCCGGTGCGACAATCCCATATCCGCAGAAAACAAGTTCAGATCCCGCAAGATTGATTTCTCCGACTGGCCTTTGTGTGAATGCAACATATTGATCTCTCAGTTTCAGCGAAACATTCTTAGTTCCGGTGAGTTCCATTGTTTCGGAGGGATGGCCTGAGATTTCTATCATAGGCACATCCTGTGTAAAGGATTCACCGTTTCCTGGCTTGAGACCGATTTTCTCTATTTCTTCCTGTAGATACGCCAGCGTTTTTTCTTCACCTTCCGTAAATGGTTTGCGACCTTGAAATTCATCAGATGAAAGGTTGATGATGTGCCTGCGTATCGTTTCTTCAGATAGTGTACCTGAAGGATTAGTGTTTTCTTTGCAGGAAATGAATAACAATCCGGAAAGCAGACAAAGGCAAATCAGTTTCATAGTGCATGTATTTAACACGAAGGTAAATAAAACCTGTAATCGGGATTCAACACGCTTCAATAGCAAATCATGAACTACCGACAAACGATTGATTTTCTGTTTTCCTCGCTCCCCATGTTCCAGCGGGTAGGGGATGCAGCCATCAAGAAGGATCTTACCAATATCAGGCTGTTGTGCGAAATGCTGGATCAGCCTTATACCACATACCCTGCTGTTCACATAGCAGGGACAAATGGCAAAGGCAGTACCTCGCATATGATCGCTTCCGTGCTACAGGCCTCAGGTAAAAAAGTTGGTTTGTATACCTCACCTCATTATATTGATTTCCGGGAGCGGATAAAAGTCAATGGACAGATGATCGGGGAAAAGGATGTAGTGCATTTTGTCGAAGAATTTAAGGAGAAGTGGACAGCCATTCAGCCTTCTTTTTTTGAAATCACATTGGCCATGGCCTTTGATTTTTTCAGAAGAGAAAAAATCGACATCGCGGTTATCGAAACTGGCTTGGGTGGTAGATTGGACTCTACGAATATCATTACGCCTCTCATTTCCGTGATTACCAATATTGGTTTTGATCACATGAAAATGCTCGGAAATACACTTCCTGAAATTGCCTTCGAGAAAGCCGGCATCATTAAGCATGGAGTTCCTGTGATCATCGGAGAATGGCAACGCGAAACAGCACCGGTCTTTAAAAACAAAGCTTTAAAGGAAAAAGCGCCTATCCATTTTGCTTCGAAACACCTCCTTGTCGAACAAACACAAAAAACT
Organism: Saprospiraceae bacterium; assembly: GCA_031402955.1. Taxonomy (GTDB): domain Bacteria; phylum Bacteroidota; class Bacteroidia; order Chitinophagales; family Saprospiraceae; genus Opimibacter. The sequence goes on along the minus strand of JANNSS010000043.1, from coordinate 41,018 downwards.
TTTACAAAACAGATTTTAAATGTCCGTACTCGGGATGCGGAGTGGTTGAATGGCCTTGCAACGGATCTTACAGGTCCATACCAGTTGCAGAATGTCAGGACTGTACTCGAATGTTTTTGCCGATGGAACCAGTATTACCCGGCCATGACTATATCAGACCGGGAGATAAAGAAAGGTCTGGCTAATGTGAAAATCTCCACCAATATGATCGGGAGATGGATGGTGATTCAGCAAAAGCCACTTGTGATAACCGATGCTGCACATAACCATCATGGGATGATAGCTATGTTGCCTGATTTACTCGAGCAACCTGTGCAAAGAAGGCATTTTGTCCTTGGCTTTGTCTCCGATAAAGACATCATCAATATATTGGCGTTATTTCCAAAGGATGGCCAATATTATTGGTGTGCTCCTGACATTCCAAGAGCAAAACCTGCAGGGGAAGTAGCGTCAGCAGGCAGTGACCTTGGACTTCAAGGAGTGTCTTTTAAGAGTGTAATGGAGGCCTATCACAAGGCATTAAAAGCTGCAGATAAAGCGGACCTGGTATTTGTGGGTGGCAGCAGCTATGTGGTTGGTGATTTTCTGACAGGTATTTCAAGGGAAATGAAATAAAAAAGCCTGTCTACCATGGTAAACAGGCTTTTAAGGAAGGGTGGCTAGAGGGTCTCGAACCCACGACCTCCAGAACCACAATCTAGCGCTCTAACCTACTGAGCTATAGCCACCGTATACCGTTTTTGGCTTGTTAAAAACGTAAAACGGACGGCAAAGATAATTTTTCTTTAATTCGCTGCAGGTGTTTTTTCAATTTTAAAGGTTCTGGAAACAGGGTTGAGCGGCACATTGACCAGTTGGCCGGTAGAATCAATAAGGCTAAGCTTAATAGTATTGTCACCATCAGGCAGACCCTCAATATAATAGGGTTCCCATTTGTCCAGGATATGTTTTTCACCATTGATGTCTGCTTCTACTTTAAAGCCTGCATTGCTTGCATTGACAAGGTAATAGTCAAGCATTACCTTTTCGGTGTCCTCACCGGTATATAGTCCTTTAGGCCGGCTGTAAAACAGCATAGGCTCTTTGATATCAGCCATATTGGTAATACTCTTTCCGGCCACACTAGCTTTTACGGCTTTATAGGCAGTTGGAGTTTTAAGGCTCTCATGATATGATCTGGACAAGAAACAAAGCAGATAATGCTCTCCATCTGGAATTTCATGGGTAAATGAGGACTCATATTTGGCCACATAGGGTTCGGTATCTACGATCAGATGAAGATGCTGACCTTCTTTGCTGTTAGCACAACTCTTTTGAGTAGCATCTGGGGTCTGTTCACCTAATTTGTAACTAGAGCCGGAAATCACTGTAGAGAAGGTCCCGTCCGTATAGGCCATAGCTTTCAGGCTGGCATCTGGAAAGTCCTTTGAGGTGCTGAAAGGAGTCAGGGTATACTTGGTTTTTGTTGAATCAAAAGTTGTTGAATCTGCTGCTGCATCCTGACCGGATTGATTCTTACAACTTGACAGGACAAGCAGAAGACTGAATAACATGATGATATTTTTCATTTTGTATGATTTTGTACGATTATCGAGATTAAATGTAGTAATGTCTACAAATTTACCAATCATCTGCATGCAGGTATAGGTATTATTGCGATTTTTACTGCTCAGCAAAACCACTAAGCCAATTAATCAAATGGATTCTGTTGAACAATTGTTCAAGCAACATTACGCTTTTGTCTGTAACGTCATACACACGTATGTGCGTGACCGGACTAAAACGGAAGATATTGCCCAGGAGATCTTTGCAGAGCTATGGATCAAAAGAGATCAGTTGCATATCCATACATCGGTTCCGGCCTACCTCCGGAGAATGGCTGTCACCAGGTCATTAAATTATATCCGGGATACTAAGAAGCATGCATGGGAAGAGCTTGAACCCACCACCGAATTTGACCCCGTGTTTGCCGGACATCAGGCAGATGCCATCCAGCGCATGGAAGCCGCTGAATTAAAATTAGCACTTGACGCTGCAATTGAAGCCCTCCCGGAGAAGTGCCGGATGGTATTCCAGCTCAACCGCCAGGAAGAAATGTCCTACGCGGAAGTAGCAAAACATTTAGGTATTTCTGTCAAAACTGTTGAAAATCAAATAGGAAAAGCATTGAAACTTCTTCGCCTTGCTATAGCCGGACATGGGGGTTAATTCATTTATTAGTGTCTAATGGAGCAGAATATGAAACAATCAATTGATGCAAGAATTGGCCGGTATCTCTCAGGGGAGATGACAGGCAATGAGCGTGAGGTATTTGAACAAGAGATATCGGCGGACGAAAACCTGAAGTCTGTTCTCCAGGCTGCCACCAGGATATGGGATTTTCAAAATGGTCCAAAAGTCTTGGATTGGGATGTAGAAGCAGGTTGGAACCGTTTTTCTGATTCTATGCAACAATCACAGCCACCACGACTGATCACCAAGAGAATGCTGGTCTGGTCTGTTGCTGCCGCTGCGATCCTTATGATCGGCACATATACCTTGTTTTTCAGCAACGGAGTCCCTGTAACCTATACTTTTGATCAGGCTGGAAGTGACCCGGTGATACTCAAGGATGGAACTAAGATTTATCTCAATAAAGGATCAGAAATAGTTGCTTATCCATTTAGAGGCAAAACAAGGCGTGTGGAGTTGAAAGGGGAAGCCTTTTTTGAAGTAACTCCTGATCCAAAGCGACCGTTTACTATAGCGACAGCCCAAACCATAACTGAAGTTGTTGGAACTTCCTTCAATATTTGGGAGAGCCCTGAGCAGACCCATATTTTTGTCAATAGTGGTAAGATTATTTTTTCCTCCCAGGAAGATTCCACGGTAGCTGTTGCACTCACGGAAGGTGAGGCGGCTGTATTTAAGGATGAAACAATGGAAATCATTGCCAATCCATCCCCCAATGTGAATGCATGGCGTACCAACCAACTACGCTTTGTAGGAATGCCTTTGTCTGGAGTTGTTGAAGACATTTCTGCTTATTTTGATGAACAGCATATTATCATTGAAAATGAAGCTTCCAGGAATTGCAGGATCAATGTACCACTGACCTTTAAAAAGCCTGAAATCAGTTCTGTACTGACTGCCGTAGCTGCAAGTATCAATGCCAAGTTGATTAAAGAAGGGGATTCCTACATCATAAGGGGAGGAAGAGATTGTCAGTAAGCCTTCAATTTTTCTAGTATCACCACCACATTTGGACTGAATATCATTTCCATGGCTGTTTTTTCGGCTACTCCTTTACCTTTGCACCCTCAATTCAGATTATGGGGGTGATAAAAACAGATATACTGATCATAGGTGCGGGGCCTGTTGGGCTTTTTGCAGTTTTTGAAGCGGGTTTACTGAAGATGAGATGCCATCTGATCGATGTCCTTCCTCAGGTTGGAGGACAACTGACAGAAATCTATCCGAAAAAGCCCATATACGATATTCCCGGGTGCCCGATGATCCTGGCCAGTGACCTGGTAGACAATCTCAGGAAACAAATAGAGCCCTTTAAGCCAACCTTCACCCTGGGTGAAATAGCTCAAAAGATTGAAAAACTGGAAGATGGTTCGTTCAGAACAACCGGCCATGACGGTACTGTCATCGAATCAGGGGTGATCGCCATCGCAGGAGGATTAGGCTGTTTTGAGCCACGTAAACCGCCGATTGATGGAATTGAAAAATTTGAAGGTAATGGGGTTGACTATTTTGTCAAAAACCCTATCCATTATAAAGACAAAAATGTAGTGATCGCAGGAGGCGGAGATTCCGCATTGGATTGGACGATTGAATTGGCTGCGCTTGGAAGTAAGATAACGCTTGTCCATCGGAGATCCAGTTTCAGAGGGGCACCAGATTCAGTTGATAAGGTATTAGAGTTAGTGAGTCACGGCAAGGTGAAGTTGATCACAGATGCCAGTGTAGTGAAGGTCATAGGGACTGATGGTCTGCAGGCTGTCGTCATTGAAGTGAAGGAAGAAAAAATCACTCAAGAAGCAGATTTCTTCATTCCGTTATTTGGTTTGACGCCAAAGCTAGGCCCGATCTCAGATTGGGGACTCGGACTGGATAAGAATGCGATTGTAGTGGATCCTCATGATTGCAGTACGAATGTGGATGGAATCTTTGCCATCGGAGATATCAATACTTATCCAGGAAAACTCAAACTAATCCTTTGTGGGTTTCACGAGGCTACCATGATGTGTCAGGCGGCATTCAGGTATATCCATCCCGATCAGAAATTGTCGTTTAAGTATACGACAGTGACGGGGATTGATGGGTTTTAGTGGTGAGTGGTGAATTGTGAAATGTATTTCGAAGAAGTTCATTTCGCCACATTAAATTTTAGAAGACAGTGTACCTCTGGCTGTAGACTGCCGACTGAAGAGTGCTGACTGCTGACTGTAGACTGCTGACTGTAGACTGCTGACTGCTGACTGAAGAATGCTGACTTATGGGTTATCCTCCGGTTTCCTGACGTAAATTCTTAATCTGGCTATCCCATAACCTCTTCAGGTCATCAACTTCCTTTTCATTGGCGAAGTCAGTAATCTCAAGAACGGTTTCTTCCGTAACAGGGGAGAGGTACATCCTAAATTCAAGGTATTCATGGCGGGGAGCACCTTCCCATTTGAAGCGAAGTCTTTCTTCCTCAATGTCATCCACCACTTCAGCATTCTCTTCACTGCCATCCCAGGAAAACGTGTAGACGTCTCCGTTGATATCAACGCCATCACAAAACCACCTCACCAGACATGCAGGTGTGGTCAGAAACTTGTACAATATCGCCGGCGAGGCTTTAAAGATATATTCGAGATCTACAGGTATTCGCTTCATAAGTTTAAATTGATTGAGAGCCCTTTTGAGGGTCTTCTGCATCCAGTTGGGCGTAAATAAAACAGAATTCCTGAATATTACAAACAATTGAACTTTTTTTCCTCTAAGGACATTATGTTTCTGTCATGAAGACCATCCCGCTTTGCTTCACTGGCTTTCAGGAAATAATCTGCAAGTATGGTAAAATGAGGCCATTAAAAAGAAAATAAATGGATGGGACGACATAAAAACGTACTTTTGCGCCTCTTTTGGAGACATCATTAGTTTTAGGAACGTTTTTTGTCTCCTCCTTTGACCAGAACATTTTAATTAATTCTATGCCATGAGGCAGCTTAAGATCACAAAATCAATTACAAACAGGGAGAGTCAGTCCCTTGAAAAATACCTTCAGGAAATCGGGAAGGTTGATCTCTTGACGCCTGAAAAGGAAGTTGATCTTGCTAAAAAAATCAAGCAGGGTGACCAGATCGCTCTCGAAACGCTGACGAAGGCAAACCTCAGGTTTGTCGTTTCTGTTGCCAAGCAATATCAGAATCAAGGCCTCTCCCTCAGTGACCTTATCAATGAAGGAAACCTCGGACTTATCAAGGCTGCTCAACGATTTGACGAAACCAGAGGATTCAAGTTTATCTCCTATGCCGTTTGGTGGATTCGTCAATCGATCCTCCAGGCATTAGCTGAGCAATCCAGGATTGTACGTTTACCCCTCAATAAGGTAGGTTCGCTTAACAAGATCAACAGAGCTTTCTCACAACTTGAGCAGGAGTTTGAACGTGAACCATCTTCCGAAGAACTTGCTACCATACTGGAAATATCAGCTGATGAGGTTGAAACCACCCTTGGTGTTGCTGCCCGTCACGTATCCATGGATGCACCATTTGTAGATGGAGAAGACAACTCATTGCTGGATGTACTGGAGAACCCAAATACACCCGGTACCGATGCAGGCCTTGAATATCTTGAATCACTTCGAAGAGAAATTGACCGTTCTTTAGGTACACTCACTGATCGTCAGGCCGATGTCATCAAATTATATTTTGGCATCGGTGTAGAACACCCTTTGTCTCTGGAGGATATCGGAGATCGCTTTGGACTTACCCGCGAGCGCGTGCGTCAGATTAAGGACAAAGCCATTAATAAACTCAGGTCGGCCAGCAGAAGTAAATTGCTTAAAAACTACCTTGGCGCTTAACACTGTTCCATAAGCAGGCTGTGTTGTGTTAGCAAGTTCAGTATAAAGGTAAAAGCCATTCCAGGTGATCCGGAATGGCTTTTCTTATTGGGGTTCCAGGCTTATTGGAACTTAAGGAAGAAATCAGGTTAAAGACTTACGTCCCGTGAATTTAGTTCTTTTTATCCAGGTTTTCCAGGTATTGCATATTGTCAATATCCAGGGCCTTGGCAAGTTTGCCAATCTTCTTGAGGTCAATATTGCCGATAAAGCTTAGCAGGGCGAAATTTTCGCTGCCACCAACGATCATCAGCAACTCCTCAACGATGTCGCCATTGTCCTTGACCATAAACCTGACATTTTCCCCTTCGCCTCTGGCCGTCAGCAGCAATTCGTATTCGCTGGTATTGATGGTTTTGAGCGCGTCATTGTAATACTGAAGGGCGTTTTGCTCCGTATGGAGGATCCGGAGCCCTTTCATGCTTTTAATGACTTCCTGCAGTTCCGGTTCCATGTCCTCGATCTCAATCTTAGAGACCATGCTGAACATTTTCGGACTGATGTACACTACGCTGAATTTTTCATCATCCATATACTTGTTGAAGTATTTGGTGATGGCATCTTCCTGTGCGAAGGAAGACAGCGACGTGAAAAGCACGGCTAAAAAAGAAAAGCAAATAGATTTCATATTAGTATGAATTGTATGAAAGTGACGAATTGATTTATTTAAACATTTCAGCATATTCGCCTGCCTTCTTGATATTGAGCATGGCGTCGCCTTGTGATTTGTTTAATTTGGCGGAAACAAAAGCCAGGGCTTCACGAACTTCTTCGTAAGCTTTGTATGGGTCTTCAAATGTTTCAGCCATTTGTGTGTTTTGTGTGGCTAGCTGGCTGTAATTCCAGAGTCCGATGCCAGCAGCAACAAAAGCAATAATAGCAGCTGCGCTGGCGATCCAGCGATATAGTGGAAGGACCTTCGGGCCGGAGGTAGCAAGCAATTGTCTTTGATTGTAAGACTTGATGTCGTCGATAGTTAGCTTACTTTCTTGCTGGCGGGCTTCGACGATCATCTTGAAATATGCACCTTCCGGGCTGTTGGATCCTTTCAGATGCTGAAGGAGTTGTTCCTCCTCCTGTGAGGAAGTTTCTGCATTCCAGTATTTTTCAAGAAGGTTATTATCCATGAGTTGTATTGTGTTGATAGAGTCCAAAAGTGTCGGTCTTGCTGACCATGCGCTGTATGTGTTTTCTTGCCCTGAAGAGATTCACCTTGACATCATCCAGGTTGAATCCTGTCTGCTGGGCTATTTCTTCATAAGTCATTTGCTCAATTTCACGCAGATGAAATATGCTGCGTTGTTTTTCTGGTAGTTGATTCAGACATGACATCAAAAGGCTCATCAGATCAGCAGTTTCCATGAGTTTATCGGCTACCGGAGCTTTATCGCTGACAGTATAAGCCTCGTCCACACTCACATGATTATCCTTCATTTTCCGCAGCATATCAAGTGATCTGTTACGGGTGAGGACCATCAACCATGCTTCCAGATTTTCAATGCCATCTGCTTCGTCCCGTTTTTGCCAGAGTTTGTACATGACATCCTGAACAACATCTTCTGCAGACTCGCTGTCTTTCACAAACCTAAAGGCATACCTGTAGAGTTTGTCTTTTATCTTATGAAATACGGCTTCGTATTGTTCAGCATTCATTTCAGGCATATTGACGTGACAAGCGAACTTTTGTTACAAATGAACTTGCATTAAACCGTAAAAGCATGGAAAATCAAGGAATGAACTGTGTCCCGGGAATATTCCGGCTAATATCAGGGGGTGCCGTTGCAGGAGTTTGCTCCTGCAACCAAATGGATAACCAATGGAATTCCTATTGAGATACTATATTGGAATCCTCATAGTTGCAGGAGCAAACACTTTGACTCCGCTTAGTGCGGCGCTCCTGCAACGGCCATAGCCAGCCGATGGATGTAGCGTCGTGGAGAGCGTTTTTCTATTCTCTACGCCAACCACCGAAGCTGGGGTCAAAAGGCCCTTGAAACTACCTTTTGGATGTTTTCCAGATCGGTTTTAATGCTTTTCAAACCCTGGACAAGTGTTGATAATTCTGCTGTTTCCAATTGAATGAGCTCGTCAAATTTTGTAAAATGATCATTCATTTTGGTTTTTAAGGTCTCGATATAAGCATACAATTCGGCAGCAAGTTCCTCTTGCAGCCTCTTACGACCTTTTTCCATCTCATTTCTGTACTGCTTCATTACTTTCCCGCGCTGAAGGCCAAGCGTGACTCCAGCTACGAGAAATCCTAAAGCAGTAAGGACACCTCCTGTGATGTCAAACACCATTCCTTGTGTCACTGCAGCCAGGATGATACCTACGACGGCAACACCACTGCCCGCTGCTACATTGGTGCCAACACGTGTATCCGTGTTCACGACGCCTTTTGTCGTAAAGTTTTCAGTTCGATTCAGAAACTGGTCAAATGCGTCGCGTAATTCCCTCAGTACATTTTGCCTTCTTTGGGCGATCTCGGAAAATATCTCATGATCATTGGCAAGTATCGTTTTACTATTCCGGATTTGCAGATCAATATTATGGGCCATTTGCTGGATACTTTCAGCGAGGTCGAGAACCCGATCATTAATCTTCTCCTGCATCCCAGTGCCGAAATCAGCCTGTAGCCGATGAGTGAATGCTTCCAGCCAGGACTTTAAGGATTGGGATTTTGAGAATATAGCACTGATTGATCTTTTCAATACCGGGAAAAAAGAGATAGCATCACTCAATTCATCTTCATACTTCCCTGCAACCCGGTCATAAGCAGCCATAAGATTTTCAATGAGGATGTCTGCCTGGTGTTTTGCTTGTTGACCATGATCTGTCAGTGTCCATTTGATATCCTGACGGAAGGCAACGTCTGCATCGAGTTGTAACTGCCGGTCCTCCAGACCCTTTTCCAGCTTGGTTATAATACTAAGGACGGTATCAGAAGTGCTGATGAGTTTGTGTTGTTGCGCCTTACCGCCAGTTACCTGATCAAGGATAAACGTCTTTAAAGGTTCAAACCCGCTTTGCTGATGGTAACCGGCTAATTCCTCTTTGGCGGAAACTGCAAAGACTATAGGTTGCTTAATGCCCTTTTGATGAGCATAGTCGATCACTCCTTTTTTATTGATTTCAAGGTCCGATAGTTCCATCAGGTCCTTTTGCTGCAGGACAAAGACGATTTTCTTGTGCCACTCTTCATGCATAAAATCAAAAAAATCCCAGGCAGATTGCCGGTATGGGTTTTTGGATTCAAATACAAAGACAATTAAATCCGCACCGGGAATAAAGCGTTCTGTGATTTCCTGGTGATGAGCGATGATGGTGTTTGTGCCAGGGGTGTCAACGATGGCGATGTCTTTTAAGATGTCACTCGGTTGAAATATTCGCTTGAAGTACGGACTGACTTCTTCTGTTTTCATTACCTCCCCATAAAGTATTTGCTGGATAGTATCCGTCATGGGAGAGGGAGCTACGGCACATAGATCAGGTTCGCCTAGCAGGGCATTAATAAAAGAACTTTTGCCTGCTTTTACTTCACCAACGATCACAAACATGAAGGGCTCATCTATCCTGTCCCTGAGATCCGCTAGTATCCTGGCAGATTCCGCATGCGAAATGCGGTGAGTAAATTGTTGAAGTCGCTGAAGTATATGTTTCAGTTCCCCTTTCTGTTCCTGTAATTTCTCATCTATAACCTTCATCATGGCTTATCATAGAGTTTGGTGGCATACCGGGCCAGATAACTATTGGTTTCAGGCCCGAGATGACAAAGTACATCGAAGATACTGAGGTTTGGGAGATGTGATTTATGAAGACGTTGTATCTGTTGGTAAGATGGCAACTCAACCATTTTTTTCCAGCTTTCTCCTCCCGGAACGCCTGCCCGGAGATCAACGATTTCAATTGGATATTGAAGTAGGTAGGTATTGCTTAGTTCAAAATCCCATCTGCCGCCGATTAGGGTTGTAATGTATTGAAGGCAGCTTATGTTCAGATCCCAGAGCCGCTCATATTTGATCATCAGGATGTCTTCAAATCCACTGATGACTTCATCGAAATAGGCAGTCCTGCCATACGCCGCTTTTAGACTTCTGAGATGTATATTGATCCATGCTTCATCATAAGCTATACGTACGTCTGAAATTAGCTTTTGCTGATGCTTACCCTTCCGCAAGGGAATGGTGAGGTACAATGGTTCATCAGGACTCAGTATAGCTGTTTTATTGCGCCAGGTTCTCTTTTGAAAATGTTCATGTTGTTCGATCGTAAGCAGGCTGTGATGCAGCCAATGTGCAAAGTATTCGATAGAAGGTATATATTGGATCCCCGCGATGCAACTATTCATGGGCTTACACTTGAAATGCAAAGTTAACTACGATGCCTGAAGATATCCACTGGCAGAAATATTCAGCCCGTTATAAAACGTATCCAATTAACCTGGAGGCAGGCGAGACTTCTCCTGGCATGATAGTGTGTATTCCGGTGTATGCCGAGCCAGACCTAATCACTACACTGGAATCACTCCTGGCGTGTGAATTGCCGCAAATTCAGGTAGAAGTGATCCTTCTTTTCAATATGAGTAGCCGAATGACTGAGGCCGAAGTTGTTTCTCATCAGAATACCTGGTTGGAGACCATTGTATGGATCAACGCACATCAACAGGAAGAATTAAAGTTCCGACCTGTTTTTCTGAAAGATTTACCTGATCTAAAAGGTGGAGTAGGTTGGGCCCGAAAAATGGTATTGGATGAAGCAGCCCGATTACTCAGCCAGGAAGGCATCATGTTGTGCCTTGATAGTGATTGCACGGTAGCACGAAATTATCTCAGGGAGGTATATGATTATTTTCAAATTCACCCTGCCTGTCATGCAGTTTCCATTTATTATCAACATGACCTGGATATCCTTGAACAGTATGAAAGGCATGCCATCATCCAATATGAGCTTCATTTGCGTTACCTCGTCCAGGCGATGAGATGGGCCGGCCATCCTTTCGCTTTTCAGACAGTGGGTTCGTCAATGGCTGTGCGTCGTCAGGGATACCTTGCTCATGGCGGAATGAATACAAGGCAGGCAGGGGAGGACTTTTATTTTCTACAGAAGTTTATCGAGGTAGATAGTTTGGAAGAAATAAGAGACACGACAGTCTATCCATCCGCAAGAATTTCTGATCGGGTTCCCTTTGGAACAGGTCGTGCAATGTCGCAGTTGTTGCCTGGTAATTCAGCATGGATGACCGCAGATTTTATCGTCTTCCGATTGATTAAACCTCTCTTGCATCAAACAGATGAAGTAAGAAAAATGCTCAGTCAATCCGATGAAGACGAAAGGTTTGAAGCCGGATTGCTTAAGTTGAATCTACATCCAGACCTCATTTCCTTTCTAAAGCAAATTGACTTTGCAGACCATTGCCGGGAAATTTTATTGCACACCTCAACCTATGCTAATTTCCGTCGACGATTTTTCAGGTATTTCAATTCCTTTATGATGATCAGGTATATACATTATATGCGGGATCATTTTTTTCCTGACGTTCCCATTGAGCATGCGGCGAACGAACTCAGTCAAATAGCTTATACAGAAACCGCCCCGGATATGAATGTTGAGGAGCTTTTGAAACGTTTTCGTGACCTGGATAAGCATTAGGGAAACGCTACTAACACTGTCTGGTGTTGGTAAAGGACAACTAGCTAAATATTGAAAAAAGGGATGATTTGGAAGGATTCTTATCGAAACATTTCCATCCTTGAAAAATGAAATGAAGCCTCAATTAGGGCATTTTCATCTGAATCTGAGCCGTGGACAGCATTCTCACCTATATTTTTAGCGAATAAAGCGCGAATCGTGCCAGGTGCCGCTTTAGCGGGGTCGGTAGCTCCGATCAAGGTTCTGAAATCTTCAACTGCATTGTCTTTTTCAAGTACAGCAGCAACAATCGGCCCCGAAGACATAAAGTCAACCAACTCTCCGAAAAAGCCTCTTTCCTTGTGGACATCATAAAATTCACCTGCCTTTTCGGCTGAAAGTTTGGTATATTTCATAGCTACTATGGTAAAGCCCGCTTTGTTGATTTGAGCCAGGATAGCGCCAATATGACCTGCTGCAACAGCATCAGGTTTGATCATTGTAAAAGTTATATTACTTGCCATTTATGTTGGATTGTATTGTTTTGTGCCTGAATGGGGCGCAAATTTAGCATATTTGGTCGTATCATAATAAAATAAGACCTTTGCGGCCTGAAAAAATCAAGTAGTTAAAACGTGGATTCAGTATACCATTTAATTCGGCAGCCTTCGCGTGTGGTGATCGTCACCCACAAGAATCCCGATGGAGATGCTCTGGGCTCCACACTCGCGCTTGCCGCCGTACTCCACAAATTGCTTCATACCGTTACCGTGGTGTTGCCTAATGACTTTCCACCGTTGTTTAATTTCCTCCATGGAGTGGATAAAGCAATTATAGGGGAAATGAACCCTGAACTGGCGATGGCTGCCTTTGAAAAAGCAGATATTATTTTTTGCCTCGATTTCAATTCACTCGACAGGATTGACCGTTTTGGATTAGATGTGATGGCATCCAGTGCCGTAAAAATTCTGATTGATCACCATATCGATCCTGAACCATTTGCGGATCATATCCTATCTAAAACTGAAGCAAGTTCCACCGCAGAGCTTGTCTATGATTTCCTGGTGGACAACAAGCTTGAAGGATACATTGATGTGAATGTTGCAGAAGCCCTCTATACAGGCATACTGATGGACACTGGTTCTTTCCGGTACGCAACCAATCCACATGTCTTTGAAATAGCTGCCGCCCTCAAGCGAATGGGGATGGATGATTATATATTACAGATCCGTCTGTTCAATAGCATGACCGAAAAGCAACTTAAGCTGTTAGGCCATTGTCTTGCAAACCGCATGGAACTGATGACCGAATATCAGACAGGTATTATCTGGCTTGATAGGGATGATTACAAGAACTGGTCTATCGGAAGAGGGGACACGGAAGGTATAGTCAACTACATCCTGATGGTCCGCAACATGAAGATGGCTGTTTTCGTTTCTGAACAGCAAAATGTCACAAAACTGTCTTTTCGCTCTAAAGGCAACATCAATGTCCAGGAGATCTGCCATACCCATTTCAATGGAGGCGGACACAGGAACGCCTCAGGAGGACAGCTCAAGGCCTCCATGGAGGAAACCCTGGCGAAGGTTAAAGAGATTATTCCACTAACAATGAACGCATATCAATTACAACATGAACAATAACATTTTCTTTTCTCTGCTCTGCGTCCTCTTTATTGCAGGATGCGCTTCTGAAGGCCGTCGAATCAAAGCGGATTCAGGTTACGAATACCAGATTGTCCGTAAAGGTGGGTCCGATCCTATCCCGGTCAATAGTTACGTCTTCTTCAATATGGCATTGGCACAAAAGGACTCCATCCTGCAAACCACCGCAACCATGGGCAAACCTTCTGTACTGAAACTTATGGAAGACAACAAGAGCTACGGTCAGCTTAAAGCTCTTGTCGATATCATGGCCACCTTGCATGAAGGTGACAGTTTACATTTCTTTTTCCCTATCGACTCTTTTGACAGGCTCCCTCCGGGTTTTGAGGCATTTACAGAGCCCCTCGTCTATCGTGTAGGTATCGTTGATGTCATGGACGAAGCTCAGTTCCAGGCACATTCCGATTCTACTCAAAAAGAACAGGAGAAAGTAAGACAAGTCGTTCGCGACAGGTTACCAGAAATTGAAGCATTAACCAAGACAAACTGGGATGCTTACAAGAAAGGTGATTTAGCCAGCCAGATGCAAACAACAACTTCAGGCCTTCGCTACATCATCCATGAAGCTGGTGAAGAAGGAACCAAGCCTGCAAAAAGCGACCAGGTTTCTGTTCATTATTATGGTATGCTGGATGCTGATGCCAAGATGTTTGACACATCATTCAAAGCAGGCCAACCTTACCAGTTTCCTTTGGGTATGGGCCAGGTCATTCCGGGATGGGATGAAGGAATCATGTTATTGAACAAAGGAGCAAAAGCAACACTGTTTATTCCTGCTTCCTTAGGATATGGTGCAGCCGGATCACCACCGGTCATCCCTGAAAATGCAGATTTAATATTCTATGTTGAATTAGAAAAATAAATTTCCAATAGGGGGGCTTTTGCCCCCCTCATTTTAAATCCATTATCATGACCGTAGATCAGTTTATAGATCTCAAGACCCGTGTGGGAGTTTTAGGGAGGTATCTTTGACGTCGCAAGACGTAAACTTCAACTTGAGGAAAAGGAACAACTTACCTTAGACCCGGATTTCTGGTCCGATGCAGAGCGCTCGGGCTTAGCACTCAAAGAAATTAAAGCTCACAAACACTGGATTTCAAATTTTAAAGCCATCGAAGAAGTCATCGATGACCTGGGTGTTCTATTGGAATTTTTTGATGCCGGTGAAGCTACCGAAGTGGAGCTTGATGCAGCTTATGCAAAGGCAGTTGACATCGTCGACGATGTTGAGTTCAGGAGCACGCTCAATCATCCGGAAGATGAGTTGTCCTGTATCCTCGAGATAAATGCTGGTGCCGGCGGAACTGAAAGCTGTGACTGGTCCGAAATGTTGCTACGCATGTATGTCATGTGGGCTGAAAAGAATGGATACAAAGTCTCTGAGTTGAATCGCCAGAATGGCGATGTAGCCGGCATTAAAAGCGCGGAGATTGAAATCAATGGGGAATACGCCTATGGAATGCTTAAGGGTGAGAATGGCGTTCACCGGTTAGTCCGCGTGAGTCCTTTCAATTCCCAGGGTAAACGAATGACTTCTTTCTCTTCTGTATTTGTTCATCCGCTCGTGGATGATAGTATTAAGATTGAAATCAAAACAGATGATCTTGAATGGGATACTTTTCGCTCCAGTGGTGCGGGAGGCCAGCATGTCAACAAGACTGAATCTGCAGTAAGGGTGCGCCACTTGCCATCTGGAATTGTAGTTGAGTGTCAGCAGGAGCGATCGCAGCATCAGAACCGTGACAAGGCAATGCAAATGCTACGTTCAAGGTTGTATGAGCGCGAAATTGAAAGACAGAATGCCGAGCGGGATAAAGTTGAAGCGGGAAAAACAAAGAATGAATGGGGAAGCCAGATCCGAAGTTATGTGCTCGATGACCGAAGGGTCAAAGATCACCGAAGCCAGCACACCGTGCACAATCCTGATCTGGTACTAAATGGTGACCTGAATGGATTTATTAAAGCCTATCTTATGTGGAGCAAGAGCATAGATGCAGGACATAATTAATTAGCCAGGCATTAGGTTCCGATGTCTCCTTTTACTTGACGATCCACCCACGCTCCATACGCTGCATTTACTTCAGCGTCCCAACTCAATATGCAAGGCGTTTCATAACTGTGGTTGCTTTCCAGCAATTCGCGCAATGCTTTTTTCTTGTGAGGCATGGTTTTCAGTACAAGGATAAATTCAGGTTCCTGCTGCAAGGCCCCCTCCCACATAAATGCAGATTGAACAGGGAAAATATTAGTACATGCAGCCAATTTTTTCTTTAAAGCAAGATTTCCCAAGGCTGCTGCTTCAGCTTCATCGCCAACGGGAATATAAAAGAATGAGATTTCCACGCTTATTATAAAGAGAGGATTTCGGCCATCCTCAGCAAGTCCTTATCGATGTCTTTGCTCTTGTTAATGGCATCTTCAAAGGAGATCAGCTTCATCTGGTTGTTTTGAATACCTACCATCTTGTTGGTATGGCCTTCAATGATGGCTTCAACAGCTTTGAATCCCATTCTACTGGCGATGAGTCTGTCCAGGGCCGAAGGGGCACCACCGCGCTGTAAGTGCCCGATAATGGTGACTTTCGGATCGTAGTCAGGAAACCTTTCTCTGATCTCTGAGGCAAGTTTCTGTGCGTTTCCGTTTTCATTTCCTTCTGCCACAATGATCAGGGAGAATAATTTTTGACGTTTGGCTGTTTTTTCCAGATGCTTGATCAGTGTTTCAACATCAATGGACGATTCCGGAATCAGGATAGCTCCTGCACCGCTTCCTATTCCTGTGTTGAGTGCAATATATCCGGTGTCTCTACCCATCACCTCAACAAAAAATAATCTGTTGTGCGAATCTGCTGTATCTCTGATTCTGTCCACAGCTTCAATAGCAGTATTGACTGCCGTATCAAAACCAATCGTATAGTCAGTTCCAAAGAGATCGTTATCAATCGTGCCTGGAATACCAATGACCGGGATGCCATATTCTTCAAAGAATATTTTACCACCGGTAAATGTCCCGTCCCCACCAATCGCGATTAAAGCATCAATATCATTGGCTACAAGTGCTTCATGTGCCAGTTTACGGCCTTCCGGTGTCCGGAATCGTGCACTACGTGCGGTTTTTAGGATGGTACCCCCGCGATGGATGATATTACCTACATCCCCTTTATCAAGCCGGACAATATCTCCATCAATCATCCCTTCGTATCCTCTGTAGATACCAAATACATGCAGATCGTAATAGGAAGCCGTCCTGACTACTGCCCTGATGGCAGCATTCATTCCAGGAGCATCTCCACCTGAAGAATAGACGGCAAGTCGCCTGATTTCCGTTTTCATTTTATCCATGTTCAGCGTGTCTTTCATACAGTCGTCTCGCTGGATCCTTAACAAAGGTGCCTGCTGACAAACTGTGTTTTTCCAGTTCTTTTTTAATTAAGCTGGCAAATATACAGCCTATCGAACCAACTACGTGCACATGCCCTTTTGGTTGAAGTGGTAACACGTGCTGGCTAATAAAAACATTAAATCTTTCGGAAACCAAATCCTGTATCCACTCGTGCTCCTGATGTAAAACCGCAAATCTTGCAAATTCAGCCAGAAACTGGTTTGGCTTATCCGATGATTGGAGTTCCCGCAGGAACGTGCTCCGGTCCCCATGCAATCTTTCGTCAAGGTTTTTGCTGATTACCTCGGGCATCGTTTTGTAAAAGTAATGCTGCAATAACGCCTTTCCGAGATCACATCCTCCACCCTCATCTCCCAGGAGGTAACCCAGCGAAACAGCTTGTTTTACAATTCTTTTACCATCCCATCCAGCTGCATGGCTTCCGGTGCCAAGAATAGCTACAGTACCTGGGTTATTTCCACATGCAGCAAAAGCTGCACCTATCAGATCAGAGGAAACATGGATTATACAGTCGGGAAATATATTTTTCAAGCCGTCCTCGATAACCTGGCTTTGCCTGGAATCAATAATCCCTGCACCATAATACCAGATAGTTGAAACTTCTGAGTCCCTCATGTTGGTCAGTAAGGATGTAAAAAGGATATTTCCCTGATTTTCTGACTGAACGACAGGATTATAACCTTCAAGTTGTAATTCCTTACTTACGTCTGAGGAATACACCCAGGTTGATTTTGTCGATCCGATATCCCCAACAAGGATTGTTTTATTCATGCCGGGGTGAAATTAGTTAAATATGTGTCTTTCCTTAATGAAATAGGGTCGCCTGCGCTGCAAATGCCACTCTATGGTCGGATTCGGTAAGCGTAAAATCGCGTGAAAAACCCTTATATCGCATTCTCCGGCTGCTTCGTCTATTATCTATGTAGTTCCCCAACTCCTTAGTACATTTGAGTTGAATCTGACTACTCAATCACTATGACCGTACTACTTATTTTATTGATTATTGCTGTCCTCATCGGTTTCTATCTGATGGGCACCTATAACAAGCTCGTGCGTATGCGCAACGGAGCTGAAGAAGCGTTCAAATCAATAAATGTTTTTTTGAAGCAACGTTATGACCTGATTCCTAATCTGGTGAACACTATCAAAGGCTACACACAATACGAAAGCGGAACACTTGAGAAGATTGTTGAATTAAGGAGCAGGGCTATGTCCGCCGGAGGTAAAGACGGAGGTGCTGCTGAACTTGAATTGTCAGGTGCTTTAAAGACAGTATTTGCACTGGCAGAAAATTATCCTGACCTTAAAGCAAACCAGGAGTTTCTCAATTTACAGACAACACTGACTGGCCTTGAAGAAGGGATACAGCGTGCACGTCGGTATTACAATGCTTCTGCCCGTGACATGAACAACGCTGTTGAAGTATTTCCAAGCAACCTGATTGCAGGCCCGTTTGGATTTCACCGAATGGAATATTTCGAAGTGGATGAAGCAGAAACACAAAATGTAAAAGTCCAGTTCTGAGACTATGACAAAACGTCTTTTGCTGCTGATCCTGCCGTTGTGGTTATTTGCCACGCAGGTCAAAGCAGAGTATTTTACCATTACCCGGTATGATATCGCTGTAACCTTTGCGGCCGATGGTTCCGCTGATTTTGTTGAAACCATTGAGGTGAGGTTTACAGAGCAACGACATGGTATTTTTCGATTTATACCATACCATGATGTAATCAATGGGAAAGCGGTAGACAGGCTGATCAAAGATGTCGGGGTTGATGGATTTAAGTTTTCCAGGTCTAAAGAGGACTATAATCTCCTCATTAAAATAGGGAGTGCTGATACCTATGTGGAAGGAACCCAGGTATACAGGATAAATTATCATGTGGTCAATCCGCTGAATTTCTTTGAGGACGGACACACTGAATTCTACTGGGACTTGCTGGGCACCAAATGGCCGGTCGAAATTGAAAATGTTTCCTTTAGACTGACCTTTCCCGAGCAGGTAAATCTTACACGGGAAAAGGTGGGCGCAACTACCGGTGCAGCAGGTTCGACAGCCCAGGATGTTGAGTTACAAATCCAGTCTCGAAGCGTTGACGGAAAGGTCACTAGAAAATTGATGCCCGGAGAAGGCATGACTGTAGCATGCTATTTTGACAAGGGCACCTTTGTAGAGATGAGCACCTGGTCATTTTTCCTTGAGAAGCATGGATTGCTGCTGGCACCCTTCTTCTTCATTTTCGGTGGGATTCTCGCCAGGTATATTGCCAGGAATAGGCGCCAGACTATCATGACGGAGTATTTTCCTCCAGAGGGAATCTCTCCGGCTATCGCTGGTGGATTCGTTGATCACAGTGTTGATAGCAATGATGTACTATGCCTTATCCCCCATCTGGCCAATCAAGGCTATCTGCGCCTTGAAGCAAAGGAAGGAGGTTTCCTCAGGAAAAGTGATATCACTTTTTTTAAACTGAAGGAAGCGGGCAATGAGCTGTTTGAATTTGAAAAGCAGTTTTTTAATGCCCTTTTCGCTACTGGAAACCAGGTTGAGTTAGCTGATCTGAAGGATAAGTTTCATACGCATATGTCAGGTGTCCAGGCATCCGTAAAGGCATGGATTATGCAGCAAGGATGGTACGAGCCTGACCAGAAAGCGATGGGATGCATGACAGGGCTGGCTGGACTTGGTGCTTTAGGATGGGGTGCGTTTGCAGTTTTTGCGCAACAAAATCTGGATGGGATTGCGTTGATGGCCACTGGTTTATTATTGTTCTATTTTGCGAGCCGTTTTAATAAGCGATCACCTGACGGAAATAAAACATATCAGAAACTCGAAGGCTTCAGACAATTTGTCAAAAAGGCCGAGAAACCCGTGATAGAGCGATTGATGAAAGAGGATCCGCTTTATTATGACAAGACGATGCCTTTTGCGCTGGCATTTGGTTATCTCAAGCAATGGAATCATCAGTTTGAAGGACTCCTTACCCAACCACCATCATGGTATGGCAGTCCCGGAATGCATGGAGCCTACCTCGGTCAATCCTGGAATACATTTTCAGAGAGTTTTCCTTCAGAGATCAATAGTATTGGCTCTGCGTTTACCAGCGCACCCAGCAGTAGCGGATCCGGCGGTGGTGGCGGTGGTGGTTTCAGTGGCGGCGGTAGCGGCGGCGGTGGCGGCGGTAGCTGGTAGTCTGCTTTATCTTCTTTTCCATCACATTTTCTTCTCGACTTTCAATCAAGCTGCATTGGGAATCAGGATTTCTCTAATTTAGTCCCTATGTCAGACAATTTAAAAGATCATATCGTTTCGGTCATTGGCGCCGGAACCATGGGAAATGGTATAACCCACATTTTTGCACAATATGGTTACAAGGTCACGATGATTGATGTATCCGCGGATGCATTGACGCGGGGACTCGCTACCATCGGCAAGAATCTGGATAGGATGGTGGGGAAAGAGAAAATATCTCAGCAGGAAAGAGATGAAACACTTGCGCGGATTAAAACCTCCACCGAAATTCAAGCAAGTGTGCAGGAGGCCACTTTAGTGGTGGAAGCAGCTACAGAAAATGTAGATCTCAAATTAAAAATATTCAAAGGGCTTAGTGAGTTTTGCAGGCCTGAGGCCATCCTGGCCACAAACACCAGTTCTATTTCTATTACAAAGATTGCATCGGTCACCGATCATCCGAATCGTGTCATCGGTATGCATTTCATGAATCCCGTTCCCTTGATGAAACTCGTGGAAATCATCAGGGGATACAGTACTTCTGATACGGTAACAGAGACAGTGACAGCTTTGTCAAGGAGTCTTGACAAGATACCAGTGACCGTTAATGATTATCCTGGCTTTGTAGCAAACCGCATATTAATCCCGATGATCAATGAAGCCATCATTGCCCTATGGGAAGGTGTCGCAGGTGTTGAAGAAATTGATAGCGTGATGAAGCTTGGGATGGCACATCCGATGGGCCCACTTCAGCTAGCTGATTTTATAGGACTGGATGTTGTCCTGGCGATTACCCGCGTATTACAGGATGGTTATGGACAACCTAAATACGCCCCATGCCCATTGCTGGTCAATATGGTGCAAGCCGGTAAGCTGGGTGTTAAATCCGGTGAAGGATTTTACATATATACACCTGGAGACAAACAGTTATTAGTTAGCCCAAACTTTCGTTAGATCCTAAAGTTAAAAATCCGTCAATAGTTTCTCTTCACAGAATGAACTATTGACGGATTTTACAAACAAACTTTATTTAACCCTCTTCGTTTGTTTTTCTAGAGTTTAACTAATTTCTTCGTTGCTGTTTTACCATCCTTGGCCACAACTATAAAATAAAGGCCAGTTGGATATACATCCAGTTGATCAAATCTGATTTCGGATTTTATGCTTCTTTCTGCAAAGATGGTTTTGTGCTGAACCTGCTGCCCTTGCATCGTATAGAGAGAGACCGTATGATTTCCTGTTTCTGTTGGCAGCAATTGTATAGAAACATTTTCTGTCACCGGATTAGGGTACACGAGAAAAGAAGCTAATAATGGATTCACTTCTTCAACCGCAACATCACAATCAGATTCGAGCAAGTAATTAAATCCATAACTGGTGGTGTCAGACAAACACACGGTCCGTATCTGCACCTCATACGTTTTGCATTTTTCAAGACCATCTATCAGCGCAGTGGTATCAATAGTTGCAAGTTCTGTGTAGTCCATTGTCCCAACTTCACGCCAGCGATAAGTATAAGCGATCGCCCCTTCAGTTTCAGGCCAGTACATAAAGGCACTTGTAAAGTTGATCCCGTCAAAATATACAGTATCAACTTCCGGACAAGGGTCGGGGTTTCTCAGGATTGTAACACAGTAATCCTCAACCTCACCGAAATCAATGAAGCCACATGGTTCCTGATTGGTAGGAAAAAATGGATTGGAAAAAGCCATGCTGACCCGCATTCGGGTGGAGCCTTCCAAAGCTTCGGCAGGTATCGTCAACTGGCTGCTGATAAAACCATCTTCTGCAAGCAGGAGAGAATCCAGCAATAATTCATCTTCTTCAAAATTGCCATCCTGGTTAGCATCCAACCATATTCTGAATTTTTCATCAAATGAATCTCCCGGGCTGAACCCAGGACGTATCCACAGATTATAGGATTCACCAGCTTCATAATTTGGATCCAGATCATCAACAAAAAGATATCCGCCATTTTCACCTGTATAGCTCACCAGCGATCCCAGAATCAAAGAATCTATAAACTCTTCAGAAGCATCTTCAGATGCAGAAGCACAATATTCAAGATCAATACAGCTGCCACAACCTTTAGTTCTGATCCGGATGATTTCAGAAAAACCAGAGGCGCTGGTATCACAATCTGTTTGCAATCTGACTTCATAGTACGTACATCCTTCCAGTTGCCCGATAGTGTAAATAGTATCAGGAGTTACTTCTTCAATCCACTCAGTGGTGGAATCTGGACGCCATTGAACGAGATAAGCTTCTGCAGCAAAAATACCATTCCAGAAAATCAGGATGCTGGATTCATCGGCAAAGGTTGTGATGCCGGATGGAAGTTCGCAACAGCCCAGTGTGTTGAAATGGTGATTGGTTGTAAAGCCTGTGGAGGTATCAGCGCAGATGGCTTCGAATTCAATTTCATATTCGGTGCATCCGGAGAGATTGTCCAGCACAAGCGGTTGTGAAACATCAAAAAGCGTATCCCAGTCTGTGGAAGTAATTGGTTTATACCTGGCATTGATAGCGTCTGCAGTATCGAGTGCGTTCCAGATGATGTTGACCTCTGTGTCAGATAACACATCAGCCTCAACTGCAAAAGGAATAGGGCAATCGGAGCATAGGGACATCAGGAGTTCCATGCTTTTACCTGCGTTGAGACCACCACCAAAACGAATCGTACTCTCCATTCCTGCAATAGGATCTACACCCTGGAACATCAGATCACGCACATACAAGGCAGCAGCGGAAGGATTGGTGTGAATTAAGTCCGCAAATCCAGGGCATGGCGCTGAATACAGGAGTGCTACAACGCCTGCGGCAACCGGTGATGCGAATGAGGTGCCACTCGTCGTGGTATAGCCATTATTCCTGTTGGTGGTAAAAATATCCTCCCCGGGTGCTCCAAAATCAACCTGAGTAAGTCCGAAGGCAGAAAATGTTCGTTCATTGTTGTGATTGAGTGCTGTAACGCTCAGTAGGTATTCACTAGGACATGCTGTTGGCAGATCCCCGTTAGCATCGATATCAATATTTAAATTAGCCGTTGCTCCAGCACTCAATATTCCGTGGGCTCCCAGCGTGTCATAAAAAGCACACCATAACGGGGCATCTGCCGGTTGTCCAAAATCAACACCCCATGAACTATTAGTAGCAACCACAAAGGCACCCTTTGCACCATTGCTCTCATTATATTGAATACGCTGCTCTAAGGCATAGGCATAAGATGCAATAGCAGCCGATTCAGGGGTTCCCCCGACGATCATCATGATCTTGACATTCCAGTTGATGCCGGATATCCCAATTTGGTTATTGCCTGTGGCACCGATCATACCGGCAACATTTAAACCATGATTTTCACCCCAGATTTCCGGAGTATCGTTGTAGGCATTCCATCCCCGGATATCGTCAATGTAACCATTGCCGTCATCATCGAAGTTATTGCCATCTATCTCGTGGTAATTGATCCATGCATTTGCTGCTATATCTTCATGTGTGTAGTCGAGGCCATCGTCTATGATAGCCACGACAATCGTGTCACCCGCAGCAGTCAAGCCACCCTGGGTGTAGTTCCATGCTGTTTCTGCATCAATATCAGCATCTATCTGGCCACCAGTCTGGCCGGTATTGAGCCATTGCCATTGAGAAAAGAACTGCGGATCATTCGGCTCAGTTCTGAGGGTAGGGAGGTGGTCAAATTGTGCCGTCCGTACATTTTTGTCGGCCCTGAGCTGATTCAGAAGTTGTCCTTCATGTATCCGGCTGTGATCAAATCTGACCAGGTATATGCCAAGGCGTTTTGAAATAATGCGATCCTGGAAGAGGTCTCCAAGTATTCTTGAAGCATTATCTGAAAATACCTGACTAGGGGAAGTTCCTTTTTCTATCTGGATCAGGACATAGCCTAAACGATGGTCCAGTTTTTGGGAGTTTAACACAGTAAGTGTTGTCAGGAGAAAAAAGCAGGTAGAAATAAAGATGCGCATATGTGAGTTGCTCTGGTAGATAATAATTGCGGATGAAGTGATAAAAATAGAAACTCTCAGGTTCTTTAGCCAAGTTTTCTCACCGAGTGTCAAGTTGGACGCAATTAGCTTTTTTTAAACAGATTGGTACCAAGCCATGAAAACCGTTAAAAAACCCGGGGAATGGGCGATTTTACATATTATTTTTTTAAATAATATGTATTGTATTGAAAAATACTTATCTTTACATAAGTTTTTATTTTAATATCTAGCTCAATGAAGAAACTACTTTTACCCATTTCACTTCTGTTTGCATCAGGAATCTTGTCCCTGGGCCATAGTCAGACCTATCAGACTACAGTCTCGAAATCTGATTCAGACCTGGTTAAGGTTTATGTCAAACAGGACCCTTCAACCTATAAAAAGGTTAGCCAGGAAGTTCCTGTCAAGCTGGAGTTTGCAGTTCAGCTTTCAGCCACTTCCAGGCCTATTACAGATAAGAGTTCACTTAGCTCCTGGGAACAATTGGGGCCCGTGTATATCCACACAGAGAATGGAATGTACAAGGTAAGAATCGGACCTTATGACAATCAGGATCAGGCAAAGAATGTCCTGCTGAAGGCTAAAGAAAGAGGGAAGATGGATGCCTTTATTGTCATCCAGAAAGGGCTTGAAAACTATACCCCACAGGGCGTGGCTATTCAGCCTGATTTCGAACCGGAGGGTATTACAAAAACAGCTGCTCCTGTCACTCCGTCCCCGATAGTTAAAGCGTCAATCCCACCAGAACCAGTTGTCTCCAGCGAGGAAACCGGAGATTTTAAAGTACGACTTGCTTCTTTTCTCAAACCCGGTGGATTCAATACCAGTGATGTTGACCAGTATGGACCCTTGGAGTCTTACCGCAAAGGAGAGTGGACGATCATGATGATTGGAGGATTTAAAACCCAAAAGGAAGCCACCAAAGTCCGTGATCTGGTGATAGCCAAAGGATATAAGGATGCCGCCGTCGTTGTCGACAGGGGTGGTCTTATTGAAGAGACTGATTAAGCAGATAAGTAGTCTGATTCACAGAGAGAATTCTGGTTTTTTTCTATAAGAATGTTATAATGCCATGAAATGGATTTGCCGGTACGCTCCGGCAAATCTATTTTTACATGATGACCTCAGCAATCCTAAACGTAGAAGGTTTAACCCTGGTCTCAGAGCAGGGTAGTATTTTTCATCACCTTTCCTTCCACGTCAACAGCGGTGAAATCGTGGCATTGACCGGTGCTTCCGGAAGTGGTAAAACCAGTATCGCCCTTGCGATCCTCAATCTCCTCCCTGCCGGTATCAAATTGCATGATGGCATTATTCGATGGTCAGCCGACCCAAAGCATGAATTGAAGTTGCCTGACGATGCCGGGCATTGGCGTAATCTGAGGGGATCACATATTGGGTATATTCAACAAGATATTTTCGGTGCCTTTGACCCGGTTATGACCATGGGCGACCAGATGTTGATGATCATCAGGGAGCGCACTGCAAGAGCCGATCCCGACGTTGACAAGGAGCTAAGGATAAAAATGGAAGAAGTTGGCCTTCATGAGACTGAAAGACTCTTGTTCTCTTATCCACACCAACTGTCTGGTGGTCAGCTGCAGCGTTGCCAGATAGCAATGGCAATTGTCATCAGGCCCGAATTACTCATTGCTGATGAACCTACTTCTGCGATTGATAAAATAAACCAGGTTGAACTGCTCGATGTTTTTGCTTTACTGAAATCGCGCTATAACATGGCTATCTTATGCATTACCCATGAAGAAGCCGTAGTTCGGCACCTCGCAGACAGGGAAATACAGATTAGTCCAATCAATGCAGATTTTCCTTTACTCCATACAATCACGCGGGGTCATGTGACACCAAGCGCACCACCTATACTAGAGGTGAAACAATTGGAATATACACATTCATTTGGGGGAATGATGCACAAAAAGGGAGCAACGGTAGGTATGTTGGATTTTACGCTTCAGCTTGGAACTTGCCTCGGTATAGTTGGTGAATCTGGCAGTGGAAAATCTACACTTGCCCAGCTCCTGGTAGGACTATTTGTACCATCTCATGGTCATGTAATACTTGAAGGAAAGGCAGTAGATTTCCATAAACTCAATCATATCAAAAAGTTGAGATCAAAAGTTCAGCTGGTCATGCAGGACGGCAGAGGATCACTACATCCATATATTTCTATCAGGGATATTCTGGAGGAAATAAAAGTAATCAGTACCCTCTCCGGAAAGCAGGTGGGTAATTCACTAGTAGAGGTTCTTAAGGAAGTAGGCTTGGAAGAGTCAGTCCTGGATCGTAAAGTTGGTCAGCTTTCAGGAGGTGAGTGTCTACGGGTGAGTATAGCCCGTGCGTTACTTATGCACCCAGCCGTTTTAATTTGTGATGAATCTACCTCCTCTCTGGATGGAGCTACCCGGGACGGAATTGTGGAGTTGCTGCGCCGTTTGATGCGGGAACGGGGTTTGGCGCTGATCTTTATTTCTCATGACGAACGGATTATCAGGGGAGTAGCTGATCAGGTCCTTGTACTTCATCAGGGAAAAATAGTGGAAATGGGGGCTGCCGCGGACGTTATTGGATATCCAACCCACCCTGTTTCCAAACGAATATTTGAAACTTATGCAACCCTGGGACAAAAAGGTCATCCTTAATGCAAATCAGGTATCTCCTTCCGCTGCGTTTTGGGTAAAATGTCAGTTGGACGGTTCTTGGTTAAAGAATTATTAAAGTGTTTTGTCCTGAGTTGTATAGTGTTATATTTGCATAGCAATAAAAGTTTATCCCGGTTGTAACTATTTTTTTGAAAAAACGTTTTATTAACAAATCATGGTCAGAATTAAAAAGAATACGGTAAAGATTTCAGGCATTATTGCCCTGTTTTGCCTGAGTCTGGCTTGCTTTACGTATATTAATTCTCTTCAGTTTCCAGGAAATAATACCATCCCGGAAAATACCTACGTTGAAGAGTTGGCGCCTGAGAGTCCGGAAGTTCTGCCTGACGTGGAATTGATAAAGCGGTTAGTCAGGAAGGCTTTTGAATTTATGTCAAAAACCAATTTTTAATTCTGTACCCGTTTATAAAATCAGGGACACTCATCCTTTTCTTGCCAGCCATCTGTATTTCCAAAAGTTCAATTTCACCGTCCATTGCCTGTACAATCAGAGATTTTCCTTCTATCCTCATACTGCCGGGATTCTTATTGTTTTCGGCAGAATAAATGATTGATTTCCAGATTTTACATTCTAGTCCGTCCAGCACTGTCCAGGCACCTGGATAAGCTGACATACCACGGATAAGATTATAGATATCTACTGACGTTGATACCCAGTGGATATGCCCATCCTCATGATGGATTTTTGGTGCATGACTAACTTTGCTTTCGTCTTGGTCATGCAGATGATACTGGCCTATGGTAATAAGGTCTGCCGAAGCCACCACAAGTCCGGCCCCGATCATCATCATCCGGTCATGGACGCTACCTGTATCATCACCTTTCAGTATCGGCATTTCATTTTGAAGTAAAATCTGGCCTGTATCAATTTGATGCTGAAGTAAAAAGGTAGTTACTCCGGTTATTTTTTCGCCGCGGATCACGGCCCAGTGAATAGGGGCAGCGCCCCTGTATGCGGGAAGAAGTGATCCATGGAGATTCATGGTGCCTTTGGGGGGCATAGCCCAGATCACTTCAGGAAGCATTCTGAACGCCACGACAATCTGTAGGTCAGCCTGGAGCGCCTTTAACTCAGCTACAAATACTTTTGATTTGAGATTGGAAGGTTGTAATAGGGTCAGTGCATGCGCTGTTGCAAATTGTTTGACAGGAGAAGAAATCATCTGCTTCATACCTCTGCCTCCTGGTTTATCAGGCGCCGTGACCACACCAGCAATCGGATATCCGGCCTCCATCAGAAACTGAAGCGAAGCGACCGCAAAACCGGGAGTACCCATAAATACGATGCGTAAATGACGATTGACCACAGCCATAAAAGTAACACCAGGTTTGGCATTGCAGGCTTGATCTTTCAGAGAATCATTCATTGGAGCGCTATTGTCAAGGATAGTGTTTTAATCCTGACCGGATAAGGCATATACTCAAGTCTTACCAGCCAGTTTGAAAATAGCTTAATCTTTCCAGTAGTTTTATTGTTTAACGAGGCAATGGGCTCTGAATGGAATTAAGGTTTTAGCTTTGGACCAGAAGGCTTGGATTTCGATTCCAGTCGGTCAATATTCACATTTAATTTACTATTTCATGACTTCAAGAGAATTCCTTTTTGCATTGCCATCAAAAGTTTCCCCTACTGCTATTGAAGGTTTGGAAACCGTGTTTCACTTTGATTTGGAAGGTGATAATGGCGGTCAGTTTACAATCCATGTAGCCGATCAAAAAGTTACGGTAGCGGAGGGATTGATAGATGAACCTAAATGTGTTGTACGGGCATCCGGCAATAATTTTGTGGGCCTTGCTTCCGGAGACCTGAATCCAATGATGGCTGTACTGACCGGCAAAGTGAAAATTACCAATCAGGGTGAAATGCTGAAGTATGCTAAAATATTCGGATTGATGTAAGCATGGATATTGAATCCTTCCGGAAATATTGTTTACAACTTAAAGGTGTTGAAGAAACCCTTCCTTTCGGCCCTGATACCCTCGTATATAAAGTCATGGGTAAAGCATTTGCGCTCACAGGTCTGGATGCAGAGGAGTTTCAGGTAAATCTCAAGTGTGATCCGGAGCGGGCCATAGAACTCAGGGAGGAATTTCCCGGAGTGATTGTTCCAGGTTGGCATATGAATAAGAAACATTGGAATACCGTTTTCTTCGAAAATGGACTGGCAAATGATATGCTGATTAATCTGATCGATCATTCATACGGGCTGGTAGTGGCAGGACTGCCCGGGAAATTAAAAGAAACGTTGCAACAATCGGATGGATAAGAAAATATTGATTGTTGGACATGGTCTTGCAGGATGTACACTTGCACTTACTTTCTACAGAAGGAATATTCCTTTTAAATTGATCGGGTGTTCTCAGGTTGGAGAAGCTTCGATGGCTTCCTCCGGATTGATTGCACCTATCACAGGGAGACGTTATGTGAAGGCATGGCGTATAGATGAGTTCGTTTCTAAAGCACTTGAGTTTTATCGCTGGACTGAAAATATGCTGGGGGGTGAGTTTTTCTTTCCTGTCGAAATCGTCAGGTATTTAGCACATCAGGAAGGGCAGACCGCATGGGAGAGGAGACTTGATGATCCTGAATATGCAGATTACATCTCAGATAAAAAGTCCGGAAATCTCGACGGCTTAAACCGTCCTTATGGAATAGTGACCGGTGGATACAGGTTAGATACACCTGGATGGCTCAATGCTGTCAGGGGATTTCTCTCCGAAAAAGGATTACTTGAAGAAATGGATTCACCATATCCTACCAACACGCTTTATGATGGTATTAAAATTTTTGCGACAGGAGCTATTGATCCATCTGTTGCTGCAAGGGTTATCCCAAATAAAGGAGAATCTCTTCTGCTGAAGATGCCGGATTGGCGGATCAAGGAGGTTATTAAAGAAGAAGTCTTTATTATGCCCTTGAAGGATACAGAAATGTGCTGGATTGGGAGTTATTATGATCCCTGGCCTGAAAATCCTTCACCCTCAGAAGAAGGAAAAGAGCGATTACTTGCATCCATTGAAAAAGTATACTCCGGCAGCATAGAGGTCGTGAAGCATATGGCAGGAGTCAGACCTACAGTTAATGACAGGCGTCCATTAATTGGACCATTGGCTGGACGTCCCGGTCAATTTATCTTCAATGGGATGGGAACGAAAGGAACCAGCCTTGCTCCATTCTGGGCGGAGCAGTTGGTAGCGCACATTATAGAGGGTTTGCCTTTGCCTGCTGAGGTTTTGCCGGACCGGTACATTCCCTGAGCGCTCTGGCTTTAGTGAAAGTCAATATCGCTTTCGGTTAATAAAGCGTTAAATGAGTTACTGCGCTTCTGTAATTTTATCTTTTCAGGCATCTACTATCTGAATATAAATAATGAAACCTTATGAAATACCAATTATTTGCGATGGCATTTGCCATTTTGTTTCTGTTGTCCTGCAAATCCAGGCCAGCTCCTGCCACCAATCCACCAATGGTTGATCCTGTGGTAATGGAGAAACTATGGAAATCCATTGATTCACTTGAGCAGAAGGGCCTTGCGACCTCAGCATTGGAAGAAGTGAGGAAAATCAAACAATTGGCTTTAAGTGGTTCTGAATCTAACAACCTCATCAAGGCCACTTTATTCGAAAACAGATACCTCACCCAGCTCGAGGAAGACTCTGCTATCAAGGCATTGGAGCGCGGGGAAGCCGAGTTGAAGTCCTTCCCTGAGCCGGCAAAATCAATTATGCATTCACTGTTGGCACGTTGGTATACGATCTATCTTCAAACGCATCTTTGGGAATTGAAGAATCGCACAGAATTCGGAGGAATCGCAGGTCCTGATATCCGCACATGGGGAATCCGCCATTTTACAGATAAGATTCATTCCCATTATAAACAGTCAGTTCAATGGGAAGGATTAAAAACTGCAGATGTCAAAGCATTTCTTCCTTTGCTGACAGAAGAACAGAATACAGATGATCTAAGGCCAACCTTATATGATATACTAATGCATCGTGCATTAGATTTTTATGCAGGAACAGAATCATACCTCACTAAGCCTGCTTATGATTTTGTGTTGACTGATCCAAATGCATTCAATCCGGCCATATCCTTTGCAGCACACAATTTCCCTACAGCAGACAGCACATCATCAACCTGGCTAGCGCTAAGTTGGTTTCAGGATCTTATCGCATTCCGTCTCGCTGA
Source organism: Saprospiraceae bacterium (assembly GCA_031402955.1). Classification (GTDB taxonomy): domain Bacteria; phylum Bacteroidota; class Bacteroidia; order Chitinophagales; family Saprospiraceae; genus Opimibacter. The sequence continues at coordinate 10,118 of JANNSS010000043.1, read as the reverse complement.
TGACGCCCATGAATCAGCTTTACTGGACGCAGATCTAAAACGGCTTCAGTTTGTGCATCAATATATCCTCATCGACAATAAGGATTCATTGTATCAGGCTGCCTTGATGAATCTGGCAAAGAAGCACAAGGATAATCCTGAATCAACGCTCATCGATTATTACAGGGCTCAATTATTGATCAACCAAGGCAGTCAATGGCGGGAAGAACGGGATTCCTCAATGCGATACGCTTATAACGAGGCAAAGGAAATTTGTGAACGTGCGATCCGTACATTCCCTGATGCGTATGGAAGTCAATTATGCAAAACCCTGATACAACAAATAGAACAAAAGTCGGTTTCTGCCAGTGTCGAATCCATATGCCTGCCAGGTGAGGAATTGTTAGCTCAGTTGGAATACCGGAATTTTTCATCCATGTATTTTAAAATTGTAAAGCTTCCGGAATCCCCCAGAAGATGGCGGGGTGATGCATGGGATGGTGAGGAGGTCTTACGAAGATTAAATCAATTATCCTCCAGAAAGGATTGGAAGGAAACTTTTGATTCAGGGAATGATCACCAGCAACACTCTACGGAAATTGCGGTGCCTGCTTTACCCGTTGGTCACTATGCGCTCTTGATATCCGATCATGAAAACTTCACAAACAATACGGCTACATCCGGTACAGTAATGTTTACTGTATCCGAGTTAGCCTACTGGTATCTGGATGATAAAGATCAAGGGGAAGTAGCGGCGGTGGTCAACAGATCCACTGGTCTGCCGATGAAGGATGTCAAGGTTGAATTTATTTCTTTTGAATATAATGCAGGCCTCAGAAAGCAAGAGGAACTGAAACTCGGTCAAGCGGTCAGTGATGCTAGCGGATGGATTCAGATTCCAGCGCATGACAATAAGAGTATTTCTCTCAGGCTCACGAAAGGGGAGGATGAGTTGTATGTGGATGATGCTTATTATTCTTATAGGTATACAGCAGGTGTCAAATCAAATCCTACGACACTGTTCTTTACAGACAGGTCCATTTACAGGCCTGGTCAGAAACTCTATTTCAAGGGTTATGCACTGGATTTTGACAAGTCGGGTCTGCCCTCCATTGTCACCAATAAAAATGTGGATGTCGTATTATACGACGCGAATGGACAAGTGGTTTCAAAGCAGTCATTAACAACCAATGCTTACGGTACTTTTTTCGGACAGGTTGATCTTCCATCGGGAGGTCTGACAGGTCAGATGTCCATTTCCTCAAGTTATGGCTCGGGTAGACATTATTTCCGTGTGGAGGAGTATAAGCGTCCAAAGTTTGAGGTCATTTTTGATACACTCAATCAAGTAGTCCGGTTAAATGAAAATGTTACAGTAAATGGTATGGCCAAGGATTATGCTGGCAGTCCTGTTGCAGGAGCTATAGCAGGATATCGTGTAGAGCGTATTGCTTACAGGCCTTGGTGGTACGGTTATTATAAAAGTTTCTGGCCTGGAGATGATGACCGACAGGTACTGGCAACAGGTCAGTTATTTACGCAAGAGGATGGCGGCATCATTATCACATTTCCTGCCAAGGGAAAGCCAGGTGGAGATCCGGACTTAATGTACAGGTTTGAAATCACTGTTATAGTGACAGATATCACTGGAGAAACACATGAAGCAACGAAATTCCTTGTACTGAATCAACAAGGTTACGAGATCAATATCAGTCTTCGTGAACGGGTTTCAATGCAAGCACTGGAGTCAATTGAGGTCATGGCCACCAATACTGATGGTGCTGATGTAAAAGTAAATGGAGAGGTTGAAGTTTCAGCAATAAAAGGACCTGCGCAGAATCGACGAAACAGATTGTGGACAGCTCCGGATATACTTAGCTTATCTGAGCAGGATTATGTAACAAGGTTTGCAGATTATGCTGTGCCTGGGCGGGAAAAAATGTCTGGTTGGCCAGTAGATAGAGTAATTGGAAAGAAATCGTTTGTAGTGGATGGTACAGGTACCATGGATTTTTCTTCCCTGATTACAGCTCCTGGATATTATAAAGTTAGCTCGACCTGGAAAGATGCCACCGGCAATGAATTCAAGATGGACCAATATATCATGGCATATGACAAAGGTCAGTTGTTGCCAGGTTTTGAAGTTAGTCAGATAGATTTCAAAGATCAGAAATACGAGCCAGGAAATACTGTTTATTTTGATTTGCTCACTGGGATCGTAGCACCTCCCAAAATGATCAGGGTGATAGAGCACCGCACCCCACCTGCTAAAAGGAGCATGCTTAACTTGCCAATGACTGCAGATCCCCTTATTAAGTTGACAGAGGAAGACAGAGGAGGTGTCTATGTGCATCATCTTACGGCGTACAACAACCGGTTCTTTAAAGACCAGCAATTGATACAGGTGCCCTGGTCAAATAAAGAATTGAAAGTAAATCTGAAGACCTGGCGTGATAAAATGGAGCCCGGTGATGAAGAAACATGGACGTTGACTGTGGAAGGACAGAAACAGGAGAAAGTCATGGCTGAGTTGGTGATGAGTATGTATGATGCTTCACTGGATGCATTTGTTCCGCACCAATGGCAAATGAGTTTATATCCTTCTACATCATCACGCATTGGAATTCAATGGACTCAGCCAGTTGCTGCTAACTATTGGGGATTGGCTTATCCATGGGAACAAAACTACCAGGATATACCGGTAAGACAATACAGGGACATCAATGAATATGGGTATTATCCGGAAGGTGGATATCATCCGATGGTACGTGGTGGTAAAAGATATAAAGATGGAGATATAGAATATAGGTGGCAATATTCAGCTGGAGAAATGCCAGCTCCTTCCGCATTGGAAGAAGGAGCGGCCCCCGGCGAGGCAGATCAAATGAATCAAGTAGATAATAGCAAAAAAGAATCTGTTGATGAGTTGATATCCCCTTCTCCTGTACGATCAGTGCTTGATGAAACGGTTTTCTTTTATCCTCAGATCAATACGGATGATCAAGGCAGGTTGACGTTCTCTTTTAAAATGAAAGAAGGCTTAACCCGATGGAAATTTCAGGCTCTGGCTCATACGAAGGACCTTGCCTTTGGATTGGCTCAGGCCGAAGCAGTTACACAAAAGCAATTGATGGTATTCCCGAATCCTCCACGATTTTTTCGTGATGGCGATACCATAGCTTTTCAGATTAAAGTCTCTAATCTGACCAATACAGCTATATCTGGTAAATCAAAGCTAATGATCATCGATGCCTTTACGGATGAAGATGTTTCAGCTGCATGGGGTTTGAAATCCACTGAACAGGCATTGCAAGTAGTGCAAAATGGAAGTACTCCCCTTGCTTGGACACTATATGTTCCTTCAGGTTGGAAGAGACCTGTCAAATACCAGGTCACAGCATCAGCAGGAGCATTTTCAGATGGTGAAGAATCAATCCTGCCTGTAGTCAGCAACAGTATTTTAATCACAGAGACATTACCTCTGCCGATTAAAGCAAATGAGACAAGGACATTTGTTTTCAAATCAATGTTGGACAAGAAGTCTGCAAACTCCATCAACCATCAATACGTAGTGGAAATGACTACATCACCTGCCTGGTATGCAGTACAGGCTTTGCCTTACCTAATGGAGTATCCACATGAATGTGCTGAGCAGATTTTCAGCAGGATGTATGCTAATACTCTTGCTTCCCATATCGCCGGAAAGTATCCTGCTATACGCCAGGTATATAATGCGTGGAATGCGACAGGTGATGATGCCCTGGTCAGTAACTTGTCAAAGAACCAGGACTTGAAATCAGCATTGCTTGAAGAAACTCCCTGGGTGCGTGATGCTATGGGAGAATCCCAACAGAAAAAGGACATTGCACTTTTATTTGAAACAAACAGATTGCGAAATGAAAGTCAGCAATCTCTTGATCAATTACGCCAGATGCAGATGTCGAATGGAGGATTCGCCTGGTTCCCCGGAGGCAGGGACAACTGGTATATCACACAATATATACTTGAAGGATTCGGTCATTTAAACAAGATGGGTGTTGCTCTACCGGCCGGTAATGGAAATGATATCATTCAGAAAGCTGTGCCCTATATTGATTCTCGAATGATGGAATGGTATGATGAGCTGAAGAAACTTGAGGCAAAGGGAAAACTAAAAATGAGTGACCTTCAGATAAGTTCCATGCAGTTGCATTATCTGTATACGCGTTCATTCTATACCAACATTGAACATCCTGCGCAAATGGATGAAATCAATAGTTACCTGCAGGCGCAGATTGAAAAGTACTGGTTGCAGTTTGGCATATATGATCAGGGGTTGGCCGCATTGGCAAGTTTCAGGACATGGCCGCAAGCGAATGTTTCTAAGGAGATTCTTGCTTCACTACGCGAGCGAACCATCGTCCATGAAGAACTCGGACGTTATTGGAAATTATCTCCGGGATTTCAATGGAATGAAGCAGCCGTGGAGTTACAATCTCTGATGATTGAATTATTCCAGGACATGGATGTACCACAGGCAGAAATAGATGAACTGAGGGTCTGGTTGTTAAAGCAGAAGCAAACTACCCAATGGAAAACAACCAAGGCAACTGCTTCTGCGATCTATGCTTTGCTGATTCATCCGGATACATGGTTGCAATCTGTCGGGATAGTCCAGGTCAAACTTGGTGGGCAGGAGGTGATAGGTAGTTCTACCTCCGCAGAGGGCGGCACCGGCTATGTGAAAAAATCCTGGACTGGAGATCAGATCAAACCGGACTGGTCATCCGTCACGGTAAGCAATCCAAATTCACATATAGCATGGGGAAGTGCATACTGGCAATACTGGGAAGATATTGATAAAGTCAAGTCAACACTTGACAATAACCCGCTCAAGGTGACCCGTTCATTACTGATCGTCAATAATACGGATCGGGGAGAGGTAACGGAAGTTGCTCCCTTCAGGGCATTGAAAGTTGGTGACAAATTAATAGTCAGACTAATCATCGAAACGGACAGGGCGATGGAATTTGTCCATTTGAAAGATCTGAGAGCTTCAGGATTTGAACCAATGGATGTACTAAGCGGATACCGGTGGGCTAGTGGATTAGGTTATTATCAAAGTACCCGTGACCTCGCTACTCATTTTTTTATTGATTACCTGCCACGTGGTAAATATGTCATTGAGTATCCTGTGACTGTTGCTCAGGCAGGTGCCTACAGTGAAGGCCTGGCCACGTTGCAGTGTATGTATGCGCCGGAGTTTGGGAGCCACAGTCAGGGTAATAGGGTTCAAGTGACTAAAAACTAAATCCTGCATATCAGGCGTCTGCAGTCCGCGTCTGGTGGATTGCAGACGCCTGATAGCGTGGATAAAAAGTATTGATCGCGTAGGGTGGCTCGATAGTCGAAATTATCTATCCTTAAGTCGCGAAATTCCCTGATATTCGGGGAGCATGAATCAAACTAAACATTCAGCACAAACGATATGTCAGAAAAAACAGAAAAGGAAAGGCACGCAGATACGATCATAAAGAATCACATTATATGGTCGATGGGGGCAGGTTTGATTCCCGTTCCCATTGTTGATTTTTTCGCCGTGAGTGGCATTCAATTGGATATGATCCGTCAGTTGTGCAAACTGTATGATCAGGATTTTAAGGAATCCGAAGGAAAAGCAATTATCACCAGCCTGACAGGTTCCGGACTCGCAAGAATGGGCGCAAAGGCTATGATCAAATTTATTCCGGGGATTGGCTCTGTGATAGGCGGAGTCACTATGGCCGTTTTATCAGGGGCATCCTCTTTTGCATTAGGTGAAGTATTCAAAAAACACTTCGAAACCGGCGGTACTTTTCTTGATTTCGATCCGAAAAGATTGAAGAAAATGTACAATGAAAAATTTGAGAAGGGCAAGAAGGTAGCGGAGCAGATAAAACGCGAAAATGAAAGAAAGCGTGAGGCTGCCGAACAGGCCACGGATGCTAAGACTTCCGGGAAAACGGTGGATAAATTGAAAGAACTGGCGGAACTAAGGCGCGAAGGGCTGATCTCCGAAGAGGAGTTTACAGCCATGAAGAAAAAACTCATCGGCGAATAGCATTGAGGAATGGGTTGTGTTTAAGGACTTTATTCAGGGCAGGATAGCCAGCGCTTTTAACGTTATATTGTGAAGTAAGCCAATCCCGGTGTAAGCTTCATTTCCTCGGAGTTCCTAACTTTGACGGACTGCCGTTATATCCAGAAGACAGTATCGAAAAAGACAAGGAATTATGCGCTTGATTATCAGTTTGTTTGTTATTAATTTTCTTTTCTCCGTTTCTGCATGGGCTACCGACCCTGAAGGTGCATACAGAATAGAGGTTCAGTTTCAGAACTATGATGGGGATACCCTTAAACTTGGGTATTATTTTGGTAAATCACAATATCTCAAGGATACAGCACTGGTGAACCAGGGAAAGTTTGTCTTTGAAGGTGATGAACCTCTTAATCCCGGAGTATATCTGCTGGTGATTCCCCCGGATAACAAGTTTGTGCATGTGCTGGTTGCAGCAGATCAGCAGCGGTTCTCACTTACTGTTGATCTGAATGACATCGTTAAATCCGCTAAATTCAAGGGGAGCAGTGAAAATGAAATTTATTACGATTATTTGCGGAAGCTTGAAGAACGCCGTCCCCGTGCAGACGAGCTGAAGAAATTGATGAGCGAAGATTCTCTCCATGCAGGCACCTATAAGGCGGAGTTGGCTGTGATTGATGAAGAGGTTGCCAAAATTCAGGCAGAGGAGATTAAAAAGTATCCAAAAACGATGACATCGATGCTGATTCGGGCCAATCAGGAAATAGACGTTCCCCCATATGAAGACCTTGAAGAAGCTGATCGAAAGCAGAAACAATATGAATATTTCAGGGCCCATTATTTTGACCAGTTTGATCTGAATGATCCCCGTACGATGCGTTCAGGCGTGATACACCAGAAGATTGATTTCTATCTCCAGAAACTGACATATCAATTGCCGGATAGCCTGATTGTCGCCATGGATTATCTGCTTAGTAAAATGGATAAAAATCCTGAAGCATTTCAATACTATCTCGTACACTTTCTGAATGAATCCGCACGATCAAAGCGGATGGGAATGGATGCCGCCTATGTGCATCTTGTGGACCACTATTATGCCAAAGGACTAGCCACCTGGATGGACAAGGAACAGTTGGATAAGCTCATTGCACAAGCTGAAACACTTCGGCCGATTTTAATAGGTAAAATTGCTCCAGACCTGCCTTTCTACAAGGAAAACGGAGAAACTATTACTATCCATTCCATCAAAGCTGAATATACCGTCCTCTTCTTCTGGGATCCTGAATGCGGTCATTGTAAAAAGTCAATCCCGTTTATCATCGATTTTTATAATGCCTACAAAGACAAAGGCGTTGAAATGCTTGCGATCTGCACCAAGACAGGTTCCGATATTTCTTCCTGTTGGAGTACAATCAAAGAAAGAGGGATGGACATTTGGGTCAATGCTTCCGACCAATACCTGAGAAACAGATATAAAGTAATCTACGATGTAAAAACCACGCCTCAGATTTTTGTCCTCGACAAGGATAAAAAAATCCTGGTCAAGAAAATTGCCGGAGAAGATCTGGCAACAGTGATGGAAGAGGTTATGAAAGTGAAGAGTGAAAAGTGATGCTTCGACTACGCTCAGCAACCGGAAAATGAAAAGTTAGCAGTGAGCAGTGTTCAGTAATCAGTTTTCAGTAAGCAGTTTGTTGATGATACATAGAGTGCTTAGGGCCTCACGTCTTTCTCTCTTACTCTCTTGCCTCTCACTCTCTTACCTCTCACTCTCTTACCTCTCACTCTCTTACCTCTCACTCTCTTACCTCTCACTCTCTTACCTCTCACGCTCTCACTCTCTCACTCTCTCACTCTCTCACTCTCTCACTCTCTCACGCTCTCACGCTCTCACGTTCTCACGCTATATGAAATCCCGGGCATCCGTAGATTCAAGATAACGTTGGATAGCGGCCCATGCTGCAGAGAAAGACATGAGTATCCCGAGGGCGATAATGAATACCATGCCAAGGATAACCATATCGAGGTTAGTTGCAAAAAGAGATTGACCGGCAAGACTTCCAATCCAAAGAAGGGTAGTGAGGTAGGCTATGGCAGCTACCAATATTGAAAAACTGCTCATCTTGAGGACTTCCGTAATAAATGGCTTACGTATGTAGCTGCGGGTTGCCCCTACCAGGGACATCGTCCGTATGTGAAAACGATGTTGCATGATATACATCCTGATCTGGTGATGGATCATGATTAGGATCAGGAGAATCAGAATTCCCGCAAATACACCTGTGATCAGGGAGATACTTTTAAGTCTGGATCTGATCGTGCTGTATAAGTCATCAGGGTAATAAAATGCGCTGACACCCTCAATACCAGATAACTCCCTGTCAAGCGCATGTGCGTAGGCAGTGTCGACCTTTGATGGATCAAGTTTGAATCTGAAAGACCCGCGGAATGGATTGTCCATACTATCAGGAAGAGCCAGCTCTCCAAGTTCCTCCCGCATCACTTTCATGGCATCGTTGGCAGATACAAACCGGAGATCGCGGATGCCTTCTATAGCACTCAACCTGCTTTCCAGGGGTACCAATTTCGCTTCATCCATACCTGGGTCACATTCCACCAGGAATTCAATGTTTTCTTTAAAAAGATCTTCCCAACGGTCTGAAAACCAGAAACTACTGGCAAACAAACCTCCGAGGAAAAGTAGGACAGCAAGGCTGGTCACTGTTAGCCAGTAATAGGGAGTATAGGCAAATGCAAATGTCTTCAAGATGATGTAAAGTTAATAATATGAATGAAAACCCTAATATGAGTTATTCCATAAGCCGTTTTATTCGGGTGGTCAGGATTTGTTAGTTTTGCGGTCGTAAAAAATATGCAACATACATGGCCAGAGAATTAACCTTAAGAGACGCTATTCGGGAAGGGATGATCGAGGAAATGCGGAGGGATCAGACTGTCTTTTTAATGGGAGAGGAGGTCGCCGAATACAATGGCGCGTATAAAGTGAGTAAAGGGATGCTTGACGAGTTTGGACCTAAGCGGGTGATTGACACGCCTATAGCTGAGCTTGGATTTGCTGGTATCGGGGTTGGAGCAGCGATGAATGGGTTGAGGCCTATTGTGGAATTTATGACCTGGAATTTTGCGGTCCTGGCATTTGACCAGATTGTCAATAATGCAGCGAAAACCCTTTCACAGTCCGCAGGGAATTTTTCCTGCCCGATCGTTTTCAGAGGGCCAAGTGGATCAGCAGGGCAGTTAGCCCAGCAACACAGCCAGATGTTTGAATCCTGGTTGGCAAACTGCCCGGGACTTAAAGTTATCAGCTGTGTTGATCCTGCCGACACAAAGGGATTGATCAAATCCGCAATCAGAGATAACGACCCTGTGTGTTTTATGGAAAGCGAAAGTTTCTATGGTTTCAAAGGCGATGTACCTGAAGGAGAATATCTGGTACCAATTGGTAAAGCAGTCGTGCGTAGAGAAGGCACCGATGTCACCATCGTATCATTTAATAAAATGATGGAAGTAGTGAAAAAAGCCGCCGAAGAACTGGCGAAGGAAGGTATCTCAGCTGAAGTGATCGATCTTCGTACCATACGCCCACTTGATCACGAAACGATAATCAACTCTGTACGAAAAACAAACAGAATTGTGGTGGTAGATGAATCATGGCCGTTTGCAGGTGTCTCCTCAGAAGTCGCCTACCAGATTCAGAAATATGCATTTGATTACCTCGATGCACCCGTGACCAGAGTAAACAGCGCGGATGTCTCATTACCTTATGCGCCAACCCTCGTCGATCAGTATTTACCTAATCCTGCTAAAGTAATTGCAGCGGTGAAGTCTGTGATGTATAGGTAAGAGTTAGCAGTTAGCAGTTAGCAGTTAGCAGTGAGCAGAGTAAATTAAAACAATCAAGCGAAGCTTGATTGTTTTAATTTATTCACGTCTCACGTCTCACGTCTCACGTCTCACGTCTCACGTCTCACGTCTCACGTCTCACGTCTCACGTCTCACGTCTCACGTCTCACGTCTCACGTCTCACGTCTCACGTCTCACGACTCACGTCTCACGTCTC
>JANNSS010000042.1:0-2131 GCA_031402955.1 Saprospiraceae bacterium | reverse complement strand
CAGGTGTAGTTTACCCACATCTATGCACCCTATCTAAGGGTCATTTCGTAAGCCTATGCTAAAAAGTTAGCATGGAACCATTTGACAGAATGACAAAATTACAAGGTCAGTTTTTTGAATTTGGCGATGAACGCTTAGATCATAGAGCTGAACTATGCTTGGAAACACTCATAAACAGCAACTGTAATGAAGGGTTTCCGAGTATATTTACAGACCAATATGCACTAAAAGCTTTTTATCGATTAATGAATAACAAAAAAGTTACACCCGGAAAAATAACAGCGGGGGGCGGTCTTGGCCTACGCGCAGTACTACAAGAGTATGAGGGTGAAAGTTCTGAATCGCCTGAGGTGTTATATCTATATCAAGATACTACTTTTGGTAGTTTCCCTGCTCGAAACAAGTTGGACTTGGGTTACCTTGAGAATCCAACAGATAATGGAGTTGTTATTCATACTGCTATTTTAACGGATGAATTTTTCACACCAATAGGCATTCCCTTTCAGAAGCAAATTCTTCGAGATCGAGCAGATTATGGAAAATCTAAGGAGCGCAAAAAAAGACCATTCAAGGAGAAAGAAACTTTCAAATGGGTGGAGTCAATGGATTGGTCTGTACACTCGCAAAAGGTACTGAATATTAAAATTATTCATGTAGCTGATCGGGAAGGCGATATGAATGAGTTATTTGAATATTCTTTTGAGAACCAATTGGATTTTGTTATTAGGGCAAGGCATGATAGGGTTCTTTTCCAAGAGGAAGAAAAACTCTGGTCTTACTTAAGAAACCAGCCTGGTAAGGCGATAATCACACGCCAATTGCTAGACAAAAATGGAAGACCTTATATGGCCAAATGTGCTTTATATTGGGACTCCATCCAGCTCAAAGGTGTATCAAATTCGGTAAGGATAGTATACTTACGTCAACTTGATAATTTAGAGAAAGGAGAAGACTCAACAGAATGGGCACTCTTTACTTCTTTGCCTGTTAGCAGTGAAGAAGAAGCTATCAAAATATTTGATATTTATACTAAGCGGTGGCGCACTTGTGAAGATTTTCATAAGTGCCTGAAAAGTGGATGTAGTATGGAGAAAAGGCAATTCGATTCCTCACATGCCATGACAAATTGTATTGCTATGCTTAGTTTGACAGCACTTCATTTATTACGTATGCGACATTTAGCCACATTGGATGAGCCTGTTGATAAATTGTTAAATGAGCAAGAATGCAAACTTGCGCAGATCATGGCAGACAAATATTTGAAGCCCATTGATTTAACTCAGTGTAAACCTAACACGGCATTATGGCTAGTCCTAATAATAGGAAGAATGGGAGGGCACCAAGGCATAAAACAAAAAGGTTTGCCCGGATGGAAAACACTCTGGCTCGGTTGGACCCATTTTAAAAAACTGATGGATGGTGTCATCCTGTCAAAGAACTTTTTTTTGTCCTCATAGATGTGGGTAAACTACACCTGACGGCAGATAGGAAAACAACATGGACGACCTGATAATTGTCATCGTCGGCATCGTCAAGCTGCTAATCCTGCACTTGCCGGAAAAGCGGAAGGATGCCTTATTTTTTCACTTAAAAAATTTTAAAAAATGAAAAAAAATTTCACAATCCGCCTTTGGGGGTTCCTTGCCATTTCATTGCTACTTGCCAGTTGCAAAGACGACGAACAATCCATCCCTACTGATTGTACAGGGATTGAATGGACGCACAACGGTTCTGATAATGGACAAGACGAATGGGTAAACCTCTGTGAAGGGAACAGCGCTTGTGGAGGGACTGCGCAATCGCCTGTAAATATCGCAGGCTCCGTGGACGGCAGTTCGCTCGACAGTTTGGGGTTCGACTACCACGAGACCCCCGTCGAAATTGAAAACAATGGACACACTGTTGAGTTTGTTTGCGAACCGGGCAGCACCCTGAAGATTGGAGCGACCCAATACAGCCTTGCACAATTTCATTATCACGCTCAGAGCGAGCACCAGTTGAACGGTGTCCACTACCCCTTGGAAGTCCATTTTGTGCACAAAGCCTCGGATACGGATTATGCGGTTGTGGGTGTGTTTTTTGAAGAAGGCGCCGAAAACGAACTGCTCACAAATTACCTTACACATTTTCC
>JANNSS010000041.1:0-6685 GCA_031402955.1 Saprospiraceae bacterium | reverse complement strand
GTGACTTCCATTTCATGCAGGGACCATAGCTTCCCCGGATCAGACTCCAGTCTGGCATGGACCTTAGCCCAATCAAAGCCCTTATGTCGATTCATATTTTTATCAAAACGTGTTTTTAGCGTCTTGAGAAGTTCCTCCTGTTGTTTTGGCTTCAATTCCTTTTTCATGCAATAGATTTTTTGTGTTCAAGTATGATTTTTCAATCACCTGGCCTGAAATATCAAGAGCTGACAATTTCATTATCAGGTGAAGTGGTGATGTTTTGTGATTTCAAAGGATAATAATTTACTGCTCAAAAGTAATATTTCATCCTTCAAATGAGATACGAAGGCAATTACCAATTTGGCCCGGGAATTAGTGATTAAGCAATCCAGCCTTGGTCGTATTGACAAAAGATCTTCCATCAAAGCGAAAAAGTCCTCCGGAAAATCCAAACCAAAGCGTGCCCTTTCTGTCTTCTAGAATGCTCTGTATGCCAAAACTATAGACAATGTCATTCCTGTCTGTCTCTGTGACAAGCATGAATTTGTCTCCATGAAAACGATAAGCTCCAAAATTCACTGCACCAACCCAAATACTCCCGCTTTTATCTTTATAGACAGTATACACGTCATTTTGAGTCAGGCCTTCCAATTCCGGAAACCTCTTAAACGTAAGGCCATCATACCGACTCAGACCACATTCCTTTTTGAATTCCGGAAAGTCAGAGGTGATCGAACCGAACCAGATATGGCCCTGATCATCCTCTGCTATACTTGCCACATTGTTACTGCACAGCCCATCCTTCGTCGTAAAGTGCGTATAAGACTCTCCATCATACTTACATGCACCATACCCGTCTCTGCCAAACCAAAGGTTGCCATGTGAATCTTCCATGATACACCAGATCTTTCCCCTTACCCACTTATAGGATGGATCCATAACTTCAGGATCAGGCAATTTGAATTCAACAAAAGAAGAGCCATCGAACTGAAAAAGTCCATCATTGGTACCGGCCCAAATGATTCCACTCCGGTCGATCAATAAATTGCAGCCAGGCCCGTGTAAGCCTTTTGATTCTGTGAAACTGGTAAAAGTTCGCCCATCATACATAGAAACACCAGCATGGGTACCAAACCAAATATTCCCCTTTTTATCCTCTGCCATACTCACGACTGTATTGTCACACAATCCGTCTGAAGTTGTAAAATAAGTAAGTGACTTGCCATCATAACGTACCGCCCCATCAGACACGGTTCCAAACCAAAGGTTTCCCTTCCGGTCTTCAAGGATTTCAACAATATATTCTGAAATCTGTGCTGAAGAATCAATCGCGGATGAAGTTGCTTTTGTTTGTCCTTTGCAGGAAAGAGCAGATCCGAATGAAAAAAGTAAAAGGCAAATCATAGAACCCAAAGTATGTCTGCGCATCATGCTAAAGTTGGATAGTGTATGTGCCAACCTGGCAAAATAACCAGTAGCGGCGGGCAAGGTACTACTGACGAGGATATCGAGATGATATCAAGTTGTTAAAGAAGGAAGGCTTAAGACAAGGCTAAACGATCATTTTGCTATTTAAAACTATTTACGTCTGCTCCTTTGCCAAATATACTCCAAGCAACTCCTTTGCCTTGGACCACTTCAACCCCGGATAACGATCATTGTCAATCCTGTCAAGTTTTGACTGATGGTCAATCATATTGGACATGTATTGCATGCCCTGCCATGCTGGATAGAGTTCATTTTTACCGGGTGCCATTTTGCGTATGATCTTGATCAACACATTGAGAAAACCCTGGCCTCCCGAACGGAACAATCGGAATTTCTTTCCGGTCAGTTCGGTCATCACTTTCTGTATATCTCTGGGACTAGGCTGATCACCTGCAATCCATAAGGAGCGAGGGGTGGAAGCATCAAGAGCTGCATGAGCTGTAAAGGTTGCTGTATCAGCAACGGTTGTAAAACCCATTGGATGATCAGGATTTCCCCAATACATAACTAATGATTGCTTGAACATGATCATAGGCATCTGGCCTGTGAGCATATCCATAAAGCCTCCGCAATATATGCTTGTGGCCTTGATCGGTGCTTTATCGAGATAGGTATGAAACTCACGCCTCCAGTCAAGGTTGCGGTTAGTACCATCAGGGAACTTTGTGAAGTCAATGGAGTAATCAGAAGGTATAAAACGAGGGACGCCTGCTTTGACGGCAGCATCCAGTAATACCTTCTGTGCATCAATGATCACCTCCCGCAAGCCTGCCAATGCAGACACTACGCAAGATGCCCCTGCACATGCTCTGGCTACTTCTTCCACATTGGACAAATCCACCTCTATGACCTTTGCTCCTAATTGTTCAAGATGTTTTTTCTTATGAAGGTCCGTGCCTTTGCGGACGATTGCCCTGACTTCAGCACCTTGTGCCAAAAGGGCTTTAGTAATACGTTCGCCAAGATTACCGGTGGCACCGGCTACGAGTATAATGTGTTTCATTTCCAATTTAGATGTATTTGACTAAGCCAAAAATCCGTAACATTTGGAAATGAGAAAGGTTGAAAAGTTATGAAACTAACGGTTGGCAGTCTTCAGTCTTCAGTGTTCGGTTATCAGTAATCAGTATTCGGTAATCAGTGTTCGGTTATCAGTAATCAGTAGGCAGTATTCAGTGAGTTGTGAGTTGTGAGTTGTGAGTGCGAAAATACTCTGGAAGCTAGAAAAAGTGAGCAGTGAGCAACTAAAAGTGAGCAGTGAGAAATTAGAAGTTGATGAATAAAGGTCCCCTGGTTGGTGAGCTGTAGCACTAGGTTGTGAGTAAGCAGGTCGAACCATAGGGGATTTAGGGGTAAAAGTGCGTAATGAGCGAGAAATACTCTGGACGCTGGTAGCTGGTAGCTAGAAAAAGTGAGCAGTTCGAGCGCAGCGAAAATCCCACGCGTAGCTTAGCCGCAAAGCGGGATGGCAGTTTTCAGTATGTGTTTTGAAGTTCATTCAAAATCAGGATACAACAAATACAACTTCCTCCGCTGATTAAATTTTTCAAGATCAGGCTTCCAACTATCTCTGATCTGTGCTTCTCCCCACCCTGCTTCGATCGATTGACGGAACGAAGAATTTCCAGCAAGCTTATCAAACCAAGATGCATTAAAGAAGGTCGTTTTATCCATCACTTGATAAAATTGCAATAGTATACTCAGGTCCATTTTTCGCTGCCGGAATAAGGAATCAACATCAGCACCTGACAAGTCGACTCCATAGCACAGCTTGTCTTTCAATGGCGGAGTCTTAGCACTGGTCATCGACATAGGTGTAAATGAAAATGAGTGGTCAGGATATTCCGGATGCCCCACTACCTGGAAAGGAGCGGAGGTGCCACGTCCAAGACTAATTGGTGTGCCTTCAAAAAAACAGATGCCGGGGTACAACAATACAGCTCTTTGATTTGGGAGATTCGGTGATGGCTTTGCAGGTAATTCATAAGGCATCGTGTGATCGTAATGCTTACATGGAATCACGGTGAGATCACATTGCTTCATGATCCACTTTTCTCCATTGATCATTTGTCCCAGTTCACCAATGGTCATTCCGTAGACGACAGGAATAGGATGCATACCCACAAAAGATTGAAATCGTGTGGTATCCATCAATGGTCCGTCGAAATAATGTCCGTTAGGATTAGGACGATCCAGCACGATCAACTTCATGTTCGCAGCAGCTGCTGCTTCCATCAGGTAATGCAATGTGCTGATATAGGTATAGAACCTGACGCCTACATCCTGGATATCAAAAACTAACACATCGATTCCTTTCAAATCAGCCGGAGATGGCTTTTTCTTTTCTCCGTACAATGAAATGATCTTCACTCCGGTGACCACATCGATACTATCGTTGATTAGCGCGCCAGCCTCTTCCTTTCCTCTCAGTCCATGCTCAGGTGAAAACAGCGTCACGACGCTGACACCAAGGCTGATCAGGCTGTCGACCAGATGCACCCGACCGATGGTACTAGTATGATTGACGATCAATCCGACCCTTTTTCCTTTCAGTAGTGGGAGATAAGCCTCTCTGTCCCAGGCGCCAGGCATGATGGGCTGGGCAGAAGGCTGGGTGAAGAGCGGAGCCGAACCATGACATATGAAGGAAAACAGTGATATTAGAGTCCCGAAAGCGAAAATTTGCAGCCGGGTGAGTATGAGTACAGAACGCAGATACGCCATAGTAGATATTGAAACGACAGGAGGACTAGTCAAGCGCGACAAAATTACAGAAATCGCCATAGTCCTTCATGACGGTGAAAAGGTGATTGACCAATACCAGACCCTGATCAATCCCGAACGCAGTATTCCTGCCTTTATTACCGGACTCACCGGTATCACTAATGATATGGTTGCGGACGCCCCACTCTTTTGCGAAGTTGCGAAAGAAATCGTGCTCAGGACGGAAGGCGCTGTGTTCGTAGCTCACAATGCAAGGTTCGATTATGGATTTCTTCGAGAAGAGTTCGCCAGACTAGGCTATGCATACACGCGTAAGCAACTCTGCACAGTTCGTCTGAGCAAGAAGCTTCTTCCGCAACTCAAATCACATAGCCTTGATTCCCTCATCCGGCACTTTTCACTTGACGTAGACAAACGGCACCGCGCCCTTGATGATGCGCTGGCTACAGCAGAAGTGTTTAAGATCATTACCGGCATGGGCCAGGGCCAGCGCGAGATGTCTGACATCATCAACATGGGGATCAAGGAAGCCAAACTCCCTGCGACCATTTCCCTGGATTTTATTCACAGCCTGCCTGAAGCACCGGGTGTCTACTACTTTCACGATGTGGATGGTAAAGTGATCTATGTCGGTAAGAGTATCCACATTAAGAAAAGAGTGATCCAGCATTTTACGGAGATCTCCAATAAGTCCGGTAAACTGCAACAACGTGTTCATGATATCACCTACACACTCACTGGAAGCGAGCTGATCGCTAGCCTGCATGAGAATGCTGAGATCAAAAAACTACAGCCGGAGATCAACAGAGCGCAACGTCGTAAGAGTTTTCCGTTTGCGATCTATTACTATTTCGATGAAGGTGGGTACCTAACCATGAAAGTCCGTAAGAAAAACAAAATCGAATCACAAGGCACGGCAGCTATCTTACATGAACTACCTGACCACAAATCTGCTGCAAGCTACCTCCGGAATCTGACTGACAAATACGAATTGTGCATGAAAAAGACGGACATCGATACGGGTCCGGGTGCATGTTTTTATCATCAGGTCGGGAAATGCAAAGGTGCCTGCCTTGGCCTTGAAGATCCGGATGAATACAACCTACGTGTCCGGATGGCCGTAGCGGCAACGCAGCAAAATATTGATGAGGATTTTGTGATCACTGATCAGGGAAGGGAGCCTGGGGAGATCAGTATGATCCTTATCTCCAAAGGCCGTGTCATGGGCTGGGGATATGCGGATGAAACAACACCCCTCATGCACGTCAATGATGTCATCGACCACATCAAGGCGCGTCCCACGATGCCCGAAGACCGGAAGTTTGTAGCGCATTATATACGGATGGGGAAGTTTGAGAAGATGCTGAAGTTGTGAGAGAGTGAGAGAGTGAGAGCGTGAGAACGTGAAAACGTGAGAGTGAGAGAGTGAGAACGTGAGAGAGTGAGAACGTGAGAGAGTGAGAACGTGAGAACGTGAGAATATCAGTGCCGACAGCCTGGAGGCTAGAAAAGGAGACTAACCAATAAATCCTGATTTTTATTAGCCCGGCAACCTTGGCTATCAGCTATTAAAAACTAGTGGTTCAACGTGTGGACACCACGGTAGCGGTGCTCTCGTCTGGAGACGAGAATATATTTGGTTCAAGTCTGAAGCCTTGAACCAGCATGTTATTTCTCCTTGCTCCTTGCCCCTTGCTTTAAGCATCTGGTCCGTTGACGTATTGCGAAAGGAAAGCGGCAAGCACACCGCCTGAGAAATTGGCGACCGGAAAAATCCAGATCGTTTCCCATGAAGTGAAATTGGCCATCGTAATGCCTAATCCAATGGCTGGATTGAAGGCGCCCCCGGAGACATCCGCGAAGGTGTAGATAATTGCCATCAAGGTAAATCCGATGGCTAAACCGTAGTAGATATTGCCCGCCGTTTTCTTGACTGTTGTGAGATTTAGAAAAACATAAACAAATAAGAGCGTGCCGAGTAATTCAGCGATGAGCGCGGGCACGATCTCAAGTTCTTTAGGCGCGGGAGCAGGAGCGCCGCTTGCATTCAATAAAAATCCTGCCAACATGGCTGCAAGTGTACCCCCTAAAAACTGAGCAACGATATATGGGAGCAGATCACCTGAATTCAACTTTCCCCTGAGATAGGTAGCCAGGCTGACCGCGGGATTAAAATGTGCACCTGAAATATGGAATCCGGCATACATCATAGCGACCAGCATAACACCGGCTGCCAAAGGAGCAAATTGGCTATGGTCTCCTGCATCCAGCATACACAGGGTCATCACGAGAAAAAAGGTCCCGAAAAATTCAACTACATATTTCCTGAATGCGCCCGTATTGTCTGGTTTAGTTGCCATTTCGTGTTTCGTTTTAGTCTCGGATTGATATCGACATCAATCAACGTGAAAAATAGAAATAAATATCAAGACTTCATCAACCGTTAAATGCTTCTGCTTCCTATACAATGGTCCCTGAGCCTGTCGAAGGG
>JANNSS010000040.1:0-8377 GCA_031402955.1 Saprospiraceae bacterium | reverse complement strand
GAAATATTTCAGGGTGATATAATTTATACAATGGATTTTTCAATCGGGAAAATTTATATGACGATAATCTGTAAAGCTAAACGAAGGATATGGAATCAAGCTCCCTGTGCTTACTGAAGAGCCAGAAATAGAATCAAAATCGAAATGAAGTGAGACTAAAATTCATATCGCAGATTTATCCTGAAATTAATTCCTTGTTCATCTGCATAATAGCGTAGCCTGTTGAGATAATCCCGGTACCGGACATTTAATAGATTCTCAATGGAAGCGCCTGCATAGAAAATCCTGTTCCCCAGTTTAATACCGGTATTAAACCGAACACCCAGGAGCAAATAATCGCCAGGAGGTGCTAACAATTCACTTTCAGGATCCCAGTGTTCCTGCGTTGTTGTGTATTCTGCGCCGACTGATATCCTACTCCCTTTCCATACAGGGCTATCATGAAATGCCCAGGCCAGAGAAGATGAAATATAAGCCGGAGGCATCAGGCTCAAGGCTTTACCATCCTCCGATGTAGTGCCTCTCACCCACGAGAATTTAGCGTTCCATTCGAGGTGATGTGAAAAATCAGATATCAGCACAATATCGGCCCCGCGTATCCAGGCATCCTCCTGGGTATACTTGTATACCGGAAACGCACCACGAATCGTCAGCCTGAGTTCATCCTCCGGCTTCAAATAAATGTAGTCATACACCAGATGGGAATAAATGCTCACCTCAACATGTACCAACTCCTCAAAAGACACTGCCTGCGTCAGGATCGACTTAAAGGAAACCTCAGGCTGTAGTAACCAGTTGCCCTCCTCTACGCCTGCTACTCCCTGATGGAGACCATTGCTATACAATTCATTTGACTCAGGCGACCTGCGTGCTGCAACAAGTTGAAGGCGGGTCTCGTCTTTGTTGTTCGCTTTGAAAACTGCACCCGCAGAAAATGCATAATCATTAAACACATGTTCCATGACCACTATTTCTCTGGGCAGTGTAAGTGTGATAGGCCAGGCCTTGAGCAATTGGAGATCGTATCGGGCGCCTGCTTCCAACACAAACTTTCCGATCGGATACTGGAATAAGGAATACACGCCGATGACACTCTCAAGGTAATCAGGTATCAATGGAAGAATTCCTGTATCATAATCATTCCCATTGTCTGTAAACGTTGCCTGGATACCTGCCTTGTGCCTGAGGCGTGATTTGTCGTTGATATATTTAAACTGAAAATTGTTGGACCACAGCTGCAAGTCCAATGCCGGGACATCAGAACGGTTGCCACGACGCACATCAAACTCCTGTCGGTGATCTGCCTGCAGACCATAAGTCCACTCGAGGAAAATATTTTCATCCACAAATTTCTTACCTGAATACTTCAGTAAATGATGACTGATTTCCTGTTGAGGTGGATTGATTGTATACGAAAAAGAGTCATTGACATTAGAGGGCACCTCTCTGCCGATGGCATCTTCCAGGTCTGTGAGATTACTGATGTGTGAACCTGCAAAAATGCCAAGTGTAGAAGTGAACAAGCTATAATAAACCTGATGCTGCACTTTCTCTGTCGGACGATATACCAATTGCAAAGAACCGTTAAGCTCTGAAGCGCCCGTATTTGTCAGAAAATAATCCGGTGTATGATGGTCACCTGCTTTTTTCCAGGTACCGGTCAATCGCCAGTCAATCGTTTTATATGATCTATTGGCCATCCCGGTGAGTGTATGTCCACGGCCATTTGTTTCATAAGCATATCCGATCGTCCCATGCAGATGCGGATCTCTCTTGATCGGTCCGGCTTCAACCAACAATGCACCACCCAAAGCCTGGGAACCATACTCAATTGCATCCGATCCTTTGACAACTGTGATGACGTTGACTGCATTAGGATCAATCTCAGGGGCATGGTCAGCGCCCCATTGCTGGCCTGCCTGCAAGAGGCCATTATTGATGATGGCTACTCTGTTGCCATAGAGTCCATGGATAATTGGCTTCGTGATTCCTGATCCATTTCTTAAAGTCCTTACTCCTGCAATATGTTCGGTCATATCTGCAAGTGACTGGCCCGCCTGGTCCCGGATCATAGACGAGGTGATCGTCTGCTGGTTTTGGGATTCCTGAAAAGAATTAGGTTTTCCATCCACCACAACTTCTCGTAGGAGTTCACCATGATGATCCAGCATTATGATCAGATTAGTATCCTTTAGAATGGACAGAAAATACTCACCCGGAGGACAACCGAGATGGAAAACGCGCAGATGATATTCACCTGCACACAATCCTTCCAGCGTATAGATACCAACACTATCTGCAAATGCAGACTGATTCGTCTCCTGAATGGATACAGTAGTATATTCCAGTGGCTCGCGGGTGGCCCTGTCGAGCACTTGCCCTGAAATACGGATAGTACAATCCTGGCCAATAGCAACATTGGCCAGCATCATACAAGCAATAATCAGCATATTTTTCAAATCTATTCGACAATCACCAGGAAAGAAACTTCTATATCCGTTTCACCTCCTGCGTTGGAGATATCACCATCGCTCACGCCGGTAGCAAATTTATCAGGTAGATGCCTCAGGATGATGGTCACCGAACCTTCGCTGGGCTCACCGAAAGTCACCCTTGTCGTAATTCCAATGGGATGATTTTCAGTATCCTGATCTGTATAGATATAGGAAGTATTCACGTCCGAAAAGGTATAGAAAAACTGGTGTTCGAGTGCTTCTGCAGCCACTTCATTGGTAATGGTATCAACAGGCGAAACGGATTCATTGTACAAACCAACCACAGCGTTATAAACTGTATTGGCTTTCGGCCAGCCGAGCACCACTACAGGACTTTGCCCGCCATCACCATCCAGATCCCTGAAAGAGAAGATGACCGGATCGCCTCCTGAAACGGGTGTCAACGTATAGGTCACCGTTGTGATCAGTTCTTCCTCATTTGGAATCTGAGGATCTTTTTCACATGAACTCAATGCAATGGAAATGGATAGAAGGGATATATAGAGATAATTGAAAGATTTCATCCGTCAAGTGTTTTTAAAAATGAACAAATACTACCGGACAGCAATGTCGCGGCAGAAAAATTAAATAGTGTTGTGAAGTGAATTGATTTCAGCTGATGACTGAAGGCGGGCCGCGGTCTGCGTGATGACAAACTTCAACCAGAGGTGTTTCATTGAAAATGAAACCAGGGTTGAAAGCAAATGCAACGTCAAAATCGGTGTGAGGTAATGTACTGGATATTATCTGCCTTGGAAGGACGACATTACATAAGTCGCATTCATCGATCGCCCGGGTGAAATGCGATTTGTGTTTACAACCGCCTCTAGAGCCTGGATGATAAACAGAAATATGACAAGCATCCGTAAGGCAGTCATCTCCATTATGGATTTCATCTTCATGATGAATATGGGGTAAACCGACCGGGGAATAAACGAATGCTGCAACATAGAAAAGGAGCAGCATGACCACGCCTGTCCTGAAGGACAAGTATCCGCCAGATCTACCTTTACGCATTGATGTTGGAGCAAGAACCATTAGGTTAAAGATACATACTTCATTCAAAAGACTATGGCCGTTGCAGGAGTTTGCTCCTGCGACCATGAGAATTCTAATTTAGATTCTCCATAGTAATTTCGCTAGGAATCCAGTTGGATGCAGGAGCAAACTCCTGCATCGGCTGCGGATTCCAAGCCCTATCTTTGTAAAAGGGTCAGGCAAAATATTTGTTGACCCGACTAAAACAGACTGAACGTGAAAAACATAGAAGATCTCCGCAAATCGTATCATTTGGGTTCATTGGATACAAAAGACTTAACCACAGATCCATTGGATATGTTCAGGCACTGGTGGCATGAGGCCATTGAAGCCGAAATCGAGGAAGCCAATGCCCTGACCCTGGCCACCGTAAACCAGAAAGGCCAGCCTTCCGCCAGGATTGTTTTACTGAAAGGTCTTCATCAGGATGGGTTTGAATTTTTCACCAATTATGGGAGCCAGAAGGCAAAGGACATGGAAACCAACCAGCATGTTGCCTTACTTTTCTTTTGGAAGGAACTGGAGAGGCAAGTGCGGATAGAAGGATTGGTTGAAAAAGTAACTAAAGAACGGTCAGAACAATACTTTCAATCCCGGCCTCGTGGCAGCCAGATAGGTGCGTGGTCATCTCCTCAAACACAAGTGATTCCTGACAGATCAGTGATAGAAAATAATCTCAAGGTAACAGAAGAGAAATATGCAGAAGTAGATCCGCTCCCACTTCCGGAACATTGGGGAGGGTATCTGGTGAGGCCGCAGCAATATGAGTTTTGGCAAGGAAGAGCGGATCGGTTACACGACAGATTTCGATATTCGCTGCAGCCGGGCGGCCTTTGGGCTGTGGATCGGCTGGCGCCTTAGGGCAAGGGGCAAGGAGCATGGAGCAAGGAGCAAGGAGCAAGGAGCAAGGAGCAAGGAGCATTAAAAAAAAAGTAGAGACGCGATGAATCGCGTCTCTACTTTTTTTTAATCATTGGTATTGCAATTCGCTCCTTGCTCCTTGCCCCTTGCTTAAATAACAAGTTGTTTTTCTTCGACGAGCTTGCGGATATTGATCAGCGCGTAACGCATGCGACCAAGGGCTGTATTGATGCTCACATCAGTGAGGCCAGCTATTTCCTTGAAAGACATATCGGCATAGTGGCGTAGGATGACTACCTCACGTTGTTCGGAAGGAAGCATGTCGACCAGGTGGCGAACGCGATCGTAGGTCTGATCCTTGATCATGCTCATTTCGCGGTTTGGATCATCGCTTTCGAGGACATCGAAAATGTCAAAAGTCTCGGTGGCGGATACTTTGGTGCGGCGTTTGGATCTTCTGAACTGATCCACGCACATGTTGTAGGAAATCCTCAAAGCCCACTGAAGGAACTTGCCTTCGTGATTGTACTTGCCTTTGCGGAGGGTGTCGATGATCTTGATAAACACATCCTGGAAGAGGTCATCAGCCAACTCCCGATCCTTGGTAAACATATAGATCGAAGAGTAAATCTTTGCCTTGTGGCGATGAAGGAGTGTGGAAAAAGCGGCCTCGTCTCCGGCCAGATAGGTGTCAATTAATTGATGGTCATCAAGGGATTGCACTTGCATACTACACATGTTTAGACAGTTAAGAAATGGGCGAATCTGACATCAGATCCTCGTCTTAAAAACAGTGTAGAGTAGTATCTATAGAAAAAAATTAATGTTGACTAATGTGCAATTGTGACGCTAAGCTAAGGGATTTCCGTTCTTTGTACCAAATTATTTTTCTGGATGTATCCCTTTAACAAGAACTTAACGCGCACCCGGATGGTTATGCTGCCTTGCAGTGTTACCATTTAAGTGCAAGATAATCACAACAAAAACTGCGCCAAAACAACATATCTATGGCTGTAAAGCCCAAAGCCGCACCTCCCACCATTCCCATTACTACCCTGAAAGCCAGGCAAATAGAAATAATTGGTGCCCGGAGCAATAACCTTAAAAATGTTTCTGTCGCCATTCCTAAGAATAAACTGGTGGTGGTGACCGGCCTTTCCGGCTCCGGAAAATCATCGCTGATCATGGATACTTTATATGCCGAAGGCCAGCGCAGATATGTAGAAAGCCTGAGTTCCTATGCACGGCAATTTCTCAACCGGATGAAAAAACCAGATGTGGACCATATCCGTGGTATCTGCCCTGCTATAGCTATCGAGCAAAGGGTGACAGGGGGAAATGCAAGGAGTACCGTGGGATCGATGACCGAGATCTATGATTATATGAGGCTTCTTTTTGCTCGTGTGGGTCAGACCATTAGCCCTGTATCGGGTGAAAAGGTCCGGAAGCATAGCGTTACGGATGTAGTCAATTTTATTTTCGGCTTCAATGAAGGTGCCCGGATCATGATCATAGCTCCTTTGCAGATCAGGGATGAAAAACGGACCATTCAAAAGGAATGTGAATTACTCCTTCAGAAAGGATATAACCGTATCCAGTGGAAAGGAGAAACGATGCGAATTGAAGATTTTCTGACCGGACATAAGGCTATTGTTAAGCAAAAAGCTCATGATCTAAAGAAAGGTGATCTGAGCCTGGTGGTCGACCGGTTTCCGGTATCACAAGATGAGGATTTTCAGAAACGAGTTGCCGATAGTGCGCAGACTGCTTTTTATGAAGCAGAAGGCGAATGTTTTGTGGAGGCCGAGGACGGAACACAAACTAATTTCAACAATCGCTTCGAACTCGACGGGTTGACCTTTATCGAACCGGAACCGAAACTATTTAATTACAACAATCCTGTTGGAGCCTGTCCGCGTTGTGAAGGCTTTGGACGGATCATAGGTATTGATGAAGATAAAGTCATACCCGATCCTTCCCTAAGTGTCTATGAAGGTGCGGTAGCTCCATGGACTGGTGAGAAATCTGTTGTATGGCAACAGGATTTTATAAAGAAGGGCACGAAGAAAGATTTTCCGATCCATAGACCTTATGTAGACCTCACAAAGGCAGAGCGTAAATTACTTTGGGATGGCAGCCAAGAGCTAAGAGGGATACATACTTTCTTTCATGAACTGGAGCAGGCGAGTTATAAAATCCAAAACAGGGTGATGCTGGCCCGATATAGAGGACGCACCACATGCACAGATTGTGGAGGAGGACGTCTCCGGCCTGAGGCAACCTATGTAAAAGTAGTTGGCAAATCATTACCTGAACTGGCAGATATGTCCATCAGAGATCTCAGGAAATTTTTTGATCAACTGACACTTCCGCCTCTTGAAGAAAAAACTGCATCAAGAATCCTGCTCGAAATCAGAAACCGACTTCGCACCATGAGTGATGTCGGACTCGGATACCTTCATCTTGAGCGAATATCATCTACATTGAGCGGTGGGGAAACACAACGCATTCATCTGACCAGAAATCTGGGAAGCAATCTGACGAGTTCATTATACATCCTTGATGAACCCAGCATCGGGTTGCATCCAAAAGATACCGGGCAACTATTAAAAGTGTTGCATGAATTGCGCGACCTTGGTAACACCGTAGTGGTCGTTGAACACGAAGAAGAAATCATCCGGCAGGCGGATTATATTATAGACGTTGGACCAGGGGCAGGCGTGCATGGAGGAGAGATTGTGTTTGCAGGTACCTATGAAGATTTTATCACTAAGAAAGTGACGGGGATCCCGAGTCTGACGCAGCAATACCTCATGGGTCAGAAAACAGTCCCTACCCCACGTAAGCGCAGGACATCATCCAATAAAATAAACCTGAAGGGTGCGCGATTACATAATCTGAGCAATATCGACATCCAGATTCCACTCTTCTGTCTGACCGTAGTGACAGGAGTCAGTGGCTCTGGAAAAACAACGCTGATACGCCATATACTTGAACCAGCCCTTTCAAATATCCTGGGCATCACCAGTGGTTCGAATGCGAATGTGTTGAAATCCATCACCGGAGATTATCAACGGATTGAAGGTATTGAGGTGATTGGACAACAGGCATTGGGTAGAAGCTCAAGATCCAATCCGATCACGTATATCAAAGCATATGATTCGATCCGAAAACTGATGACCGATCAGCATTTGTCAAAAGTGAATGGGTATAAGCCAAAACATTTTTCGTTTAATGTGGAAGGAGGGCGATGTGAGACGTGCAAAGGTGATGGTGAGATTGTCGTAGAAATGCAATTCCTTGCGGATGTCAAACTCCTGTGTGATGAATGTGGTGGCAAG
Source organism: Saprospiraceae bacterium (assembly GCA_031402955.1). Lineage (GTDB taxonomy): Bacteria > Bacteroidota > Bacteroidia > Chitinophagales > Saprospiraceae > Opimibacter. The sequence continues at coordinate 642 of JANNSS010000040.1, read as the reverse complement.
CGTTTTCAAAAACCTATCCTCGATATCAAATACCAGGGGAAAAATATTTATGATATACTCGAGCTCAGTGTGGATGAGGCCATCAGCTTCTTTGAAGAGGAGAAGGATATTGCAGAGCGACTGCAACCATTGCATGATGTGGGTCTGGGGTATATCAAACTAGGACAAGCTTCCAGTACCTTATCGGGTGGAGAGGCGCAACGCGTTAAACTGGCTTCTTTCCTGGGCAAAGAAAGGGATGACCGGCACCTGCTATTCATCTTTGATGAGCCGACCACTGGATTGCATTTTCATGATATCAATATCCTGTTGAAAGCAATCAATGCGCTGGTTGAAAAGGGACACTCCGTGATCATCATCGAGCATAATCTTGAAGTTATCAAGACGGCGGATTGGGTCATTGACCTGGGGCCCGGTGGTGGTGATGAAGGTGGACGGCTTGTGGTGCAGGGGACTCCGGAGGAGGTGGCTGCGTGTGCGGAGAGTGTAACTGGACAGTATTTAAGTGAGAAGTTAGCAGTGAGAAGTTAGCAGTTTTCCGCTGTCAGCTATCAGTTTTCAGCTATCAGCTATCAGCTATCAGTTTAAAAAGCGATTAAGTAGGGGTTCAATATATTGAACCCCTACTTAATCGCTTTTTAA
>JANNSS010000039.1:0-17574 GCA_031402955.1 Saprospiraceae bacterium | reverse complement strand
GTTGAAAAGGCTTCTAAATATTGCGCCTTTGAGATGACTGGTATGGCTAAAATAACACCAAAAGCAATTGTAGTCAACCACAATTTTGAAGACATACCCGTAAGTCTTGTCATCTTGATTAGCAATTTTGTTGAAAATGTTATTGTCATGATCCTACTGTATTTTATGGTGGGTTGTTCGTAAAAAAGTTTCATGAATTGAAGTTTCATGTTTTACTATAATTGGATTTAATAGATACTCATTTTTGAATTTTCACATGCATTAATATCTAATGATTGCATGAATCGAATTTAATGGTTGGCTGGATCCGCCTGCTTTATCATGATCATCCGTTTGGACAATAGAAAAATTTGCGTCGGACACATAGGTTTGGTTAGCGATTCTTGAACCTTGATAGGGTTCAGGTGGAAAATAAAATCTCATTTGAGAAAAATTATATGCTCGTTGAAAATAGGTTTTTGAGGTTTAGCATGAATCTATGTGTGAAATCACATATTCATAGGATTTATGGGTTTAATCACTCTAAAGATAATTCAATTACCGACAATTTTTCAATACCATGGATATGGCCCAAATGTTAAAATTTAGAATTTAAATAGGTATTACCAGGATTTACGATGTGGTTACGTAGAATCAATATTTGTGTGAGAAGGGTGATAGCGTAAGAGGTGAGAGAGTAAGAGGTGAAACAAAAAAAATGTAGCGAAGCGATTTATCGCGTCACTACTTAATTGTTTTGTCTATCTTAGTTAATTATTGATAGCTGATAGCTGATAGCTGATAGCTCAATTTAGAATATCAGGCACGATGAGGTTGAACGCAGGAATATCTACATTGAATGCCTCCCCTGTATCGAGTCTGATCATCGTATAATATCCAAACATCCTTCCCATCGGAAAAGCAAGGACGCAAAAACTACTATAGGAGTGAAAGCCCTCCGGTTCTATCAATGGTTGCTCGCCTACTACGCCGGGACCATCAACAACTTTTTTAGAACCATCACCCTCCGTGATATCCCAGTGACGTGATATCAGCTGCACAGGATATTCATTATAGTTTTTGATGTGGATGGTATACACATGCAGATATTGTGAACGGTGTGGAAATGATTGTCCGGGCCGGAAATCACTCTCCACTCCGATACGTATCCCATGTGTCGTCAGCGCCTGCATACAGCTAAATTAAAAAATTCCTGACAATGTCCTCTGCCTGGCACAAGGTATCCTCCAGCACGTCATTGATCAGCACCACATCAAAATGCGATTCGTAGGTCAACTCCTCTTTTGCTTTTGTCAATCGTTTCTGTAGGTTTTCTTCTGTTTCAGTTCCTCTGGCACGCAGACGCTGTTCCAGAATTTCCATCGAAGGCACCTTGAGAAAAACGGTGAGGGTATCAACAGGATAATTGCGCTTAATACTCATCGCACCTTTCACATCAACATCAAAGACAACGTTTTTGCCCATCTGGTGTAGCCGTGATATTTCAGCGCGGAGGGTTCCATAAAACTGGCCCGGGTAAACTTCCTCCCACTCCCCGAAGGCATCGTTTTCAATCCAGAGCATAAAAGTTTCAACAGACAAATAATAATAATCAAGACCATGCACTTCGTGTGGTCTGCGTTTTCGGGTTGTTGCTGAAACTGAAAATGCGGTCTCCGGAAATTTATTTAAAATATGTCGGACAATCGTTGTTTTCCCGGAACCACTTGGCGCTGTGAAAACAATGAGTTTACCTTGATAACTCATACAATATTCGCCAATTGTTCTTTGATTTTCTCCAGTTCGTTTTTCATTCCGACGACCAGATGCTGCAGTGGGCTCCATTGTGCCTTGGCACCGAGTGTGTTGATCTCCCGACCAAGCTCTTGCGAGATAAAATTGAGTTGCTTGGATTTCATCTCCATATCCCCCTTGAGGGTTTCCATAAAGAAAGTGCAGTGCTGCTGAAGCCTTACTTTTTCTTCGTTGATATCCAGGCGATCTAGATAATAGATGACCTCCTGTTCAAACCGGTTGGGATCGACCTGGTCACCGTTCATGTACTCGTCCAGCTTTTGCTTCATGCGGTTGCGTACATAGGCAAAGCGTTCTTTGTCATGTGCCTCGATCTGATTGCACATATCATGTATAGCTGTGGCGGACTGGTGCAAGTCGTTGTAGAGACTACGGCCTTCGTGTTCCCTGAAGACGATCAGCTGGTCAATTGATTTATTGACCGCCTCCAGCATAGCAGTCCAGAGGGCATCGTCCATGGAGGAGGTGGCCCCGGATTTCAGGATATTGGGGAGCTTGAGCACTTCGTGGAGGATCTGGTCAGGATTGACTCCGAGTTCGATCGCAATCGAGCTGAGTTGTTTGAAGTGCTTTTTGATGAGCGCCTTGTCATAATCTATATCATCAATACCCAGGTCGCCTTCAAAGGAGATGGTCATTTCAATCTTGCCGCGCTGGGTGCGTTGAAGGACCAGATTACGCAGGTCGATTTCCTTTTCTCCGAGGCTGACGGGTAATTTGATCCGGAGATCTGTGATTTTGGAGTTGAGCGACCGGATCTCGGACAAGACGGTCATATCATTGTATGCAGCGCTTCCGCGTCCATACCCGGTCATGGATTGAATCATAGGGCAAAGATAGTGGTTTAGCGTTGATGACTATAGAAAGGGCGGAACGGCAGAAGGGCAGAACAGCGGAACGGCGGAAAAGGCGGAAAAGGCGGAAGGGGCTCAAGGGGCTGAAGAGGCAAAAAGGAATAAAGGATCTAAGAGCCTCAAGGGGTAGGAAAAACCCGGTTCGTATTTCTACGAATTATATTTCGACGAAATATGATATCAAAGAGATCACGGGTTTTAAGATCGCCGTTCCTCCATTTTGCCTCTTCAGTCATTCCGCCCTTCAGCCCTACTGACCCCCTGCCCCCTGAAAGGGGGAGTTAATTATTCTATGATATTTGATACGGTTTAGTAGTAAACTTGTCCCCCTTTCAGGGGGTAGGGGGTAGGGGTTCTGGCAAGTCACTTCCCCTTCTGCCTTTCCGCCCTTTCAGCCCCTTTGGCCTCTTCGGCCTCTTCAGCCTTTCCAGCCATTTAACCCTTTTCATATTGGGATACAACACGTTATAAATACATGAGCAAAATAAAAATGTGTAACCCTATGATATATTATCGAAAGTATTTTTAGAACTTTGCCCTCCCGAATTGCCGGAACATAGGCATAACTTACTATAAATCAGAGTAATGAGAAAAGCAGATTTAGTCAACATCATTGCCGAGAAAACAGGCGTACCCAAAGTGGACGTCCTGGTGACCATGGAGACGTTTTTTTCAGAGATTAAAGCATCTCTGTCAAAAAATGAAAATGTCTATATCCGCGGTTTTGGCTCCTTTATTACCAAGAGAAGGGCTAAAAAAGTCGGCAGACACATCAAAAACAACGTATCTATTGAGATTCCGGCTCATTATATTCCTTCTTTCAAACCCGCCAAGGTATTCGTGGATGAGGTGAAAGATGGTGTTCCACCTGAGGCATAGTCATCGGGTGAAGAAAAAAGAACAGGTCTTATATGTCCTCGGCGCTATTGTTTTACTCGCCGTACTCTATTTTGGATTTGATATAAACCCTTCAACCCATAAGGCGCTTGAAAAGTCAAGAGCCATAAACACAGAGGAATACGATATTACCTCCTACCAGGCCGAAGCCAAAAAAAGCCTGAAGGATGAGGATATCAAAAACCTTGAAACGCTTGAAGCACAAGCACAGCATGCGGGTCAGGACTCCTCCAGACTCAATTCCCTGAAATTACTTTCAGGATACTGGTACAAGCTTGGAAATCCGGTCATGGCCGGCCTTTATGCCAGAGAAGTGGCAGAAAAGGAGAATTCCGGGCTGAGTTGGTCTATCGCCGGCACCACATTTGCCTCCGGACTCCAACAGGATTTCGAAGAAAAGCAAAAGCTTTTTCTCAGAAACCAGGCGGTGGCAGCATTTGAAAATGCCATTTCGCTTGAACCTGGTGTGGTAGATCACAGGATCAACCAGGCGCTGTGCTACATTGAAAAGCCTGAAGAAGGTCAGCCTATGAAAGGAATTCAGATGCTGGCAGGCTTAGCAACAAGCTATCCGGAATCCCCCGCGCCACCTTACCAACTGGCAAGGCTAGCGGTGAAAACCGGACAATACGATCGTGCATTGACGAGGATAGAACAGGCCCTCAAACTTGATCCGGAAGATTCAAGAATAGCCTGTCTGGCCATTGATATTTATACGGCGCTCAACAAACCCGAAGAAGCTGCAAAGCTGGCGGACAAGTGCACCGGACAGAACTAGACATATATTTTATAAAAACATAATTTTTTAAGTATGCCTTGCGGTAAGAAAAGAAAAAGACATAAAATCGCTACACACAAGCGAAAAAAGCGTCTAAGAAAAAACAGACACAAGAAGAAGAATAGATAAGCATTCATTTAACCGGCATCAACGCAGTCCGATGTCCACGATATATGCCCTCCTGATGCAGGGGGGCCGCCGGTTGAGCAGAGCCATTGAATGCCCTCTAACTTTCTTTGTGTGCTGAAGGATGAGTGATTATCCTATGCTTCCGGTGTATCATCGCTGCATTTTTAACGATATACCCTATTGCCGTCAATCAATGCCTGATCTTCCCTGTACGTGTGCAGGATTGATAAGAAAATTGTTTTGATCATTGCCTTTTTAGGGCTTCGACTGCTGATGTGCCATTGAGCATATTAGGGTAGTTTATGGACAAAGAATTAATCGTCCAGGGGACTCCGACCAGAGTAGAAATCGCTCTGGTGGAGGATCAGAAACTGGTAGAGCTGCATCAGCAAAAAACCAAAACCAACTTTTCAGTTGGTGACATCTTCCTGGGCAAGATCAAGAAGATCATGCCTAGTCTCAACGCCGTCTTTGTGGATATCGGGCACCGAAAGGATGCCTTCCTCCATTATACCGACATGGGTCCTAAACTAAGGACCGTCATGAAGTATACGGAGGATAGTATCCAGGGCAAGCAACAGACCGCCCTGCTCGACAGCTTTGAGTTCGAGCCGGAGATCATCAAGACAGGCAAAGTAGACTCCGTCCTCAAAAAGAATGAGAACATCCTGATCCAGATTCTTAAAGAACCCATCTCCACCAAAGGCCCCAGACTCAGCTGCGAAATCACGATTCCAGGCCGCTTTATCGTACTCACCCCATTCAGCAACACCATCGCTGTATCAAAAAAGGTCAGTAGCCAGGAAGAACGGAAACGTCTGCAGTTACTGGTGGAATCGATCAGACCTAAAAACTTCGGCATCATCGTCCGCACCGCTGCCGAAGGAAAAAAGGTAGCCGATCTGCATGAGGAACTCAAAGACCTGCTCGACAAATGGAGCCAAATTCACAAACAACTTTACAAGAGACAACAACCCGCCAAGTTGCTGAGCGAACTTGATAAGACCAGTTCGATCCTCCGTGATATGCTCAATGATGATTTTACAAACATCATCGTCAACGACAAAGAAATCTATGACAACATCCAGGACTATCTTGAAAATATAGCGCCAGCCAAGAAAGAAATCACATCCCTGTACAAAGGCAAGAAGCCCGTCTTTGATGCTTATGGCGTCAATCGCCAGATCAAATCTTCGTTTGGCAAAACAGCCACCTTACCAAGCGGTGCCTATCTCGTCCTCGAGTCGACAGAAGCCATGCACGTCATCGATGTCAATTCGGGCCCCAAGATGCAACGCAAGGACCAGGAAAGCACAGCTGTCGCCGTCAACCTGGAAGCTGCTGAAGAAATCGCCCGTCAACTTAGGCTCCGCGATATCGGCGGACTGATTGTCATTGACTTTATCGATATGCGCAGCCCCGAAAATAAAACGGAGCTCATGAAGCAGATGAAAGACTTGATGAAGCGTGACAGTGCCCAGCATACCATTCTTCCATTGAGCAAGTTTGGCCTGATGCAGATCACTCGTCAACGGGTGCGTGAAGAAGTCAAGATCGATACCACTGAAATGTGCTATACCTGCAATGGCACCGGCAAAGTCAATCCAACGGTTCTCATCACTGACGATATCGTCCGCGATATTGAATATATCCAGCAAAGCAGACCCAAAACAAGCCTGCGCATCGAGGTACACCCATACGTCAATGCCTTCTTGAGGCAGGGTTTCCCAAACTTCCAGCAAAAATGGTGGTTAAAGAACCAGCGTTGGATCGGCATTGCCGCCAATACCGATTTCAGTCTCCATGAATACAAGTTCTATGATAAGAACAATGATGAGATAAAGCTTTACTAGTAAGCAGGAGGCAGGAAATAGTGAGTATTAAGTTGAAAAACATATGTCGCAAGGCGTCCTAAATCCACTGGAAGCTGGCTGTTGAAAGTGAAGAGTGAAAAGTGAAGAGTGAAAAGTGAAGAGTGAAAAGTGAAGAGTGAGGAGTGAAAAAAGGCTAAGGCTGAGGCGAAGGCTAAGCATGATTAAGAAGCCCTGAAGGGGCGCTCAAGTAGGAAGGGGGTTCAGCCCCTGTCTATGCAAGTGAAGAGTGAAGAGTGAAGAGTGAAGAGTGAAAAGTGAAAAGTGAGTAAAAAATATATTACACACCGCAAGGTGTCCGTAATCCTCTGGAAGCTGGTAGCTGGTAGCTATATACTGAGAGCTGATAGCTGACAGCTGACAGCCAAAAATGTAATAATCCCCTACACAGAAAAAACACTGGCAACTTAATAATCAAGGGAAACAGTAAAATTTAAAATGAAAAAAGACATCACCACCTCTGAAGACATCAAGACCCTCATCGATGCCTTTTATACTAAAATAAAGATCGATGAGGTCATCGGGTATATCTTCAATGATATCGCACAGGTAGATTGGCCAAAACATCTGCCCAGAATGTATGCCTTTTGGGAATTTCTGCTACTAGGTATGGATACATATAAGGGCAATCCGATGGAGGTGCATCAAAAACTGCACAAAATAGTGCCGTTGACGGAGGAACATTTTACACACTGGTTACATCTCTTTCATGAGACTATTGATGAAAATTTCCACGGAATGGTTGCTGAAGACGCTAAAAACCGGTCCAGCCTCATCTTGATGACATGGAAGCCTAAGTTTGCTTAAGGACGTAATCGCTGGTTCATCCCTTTTATCAGCGAGTTCATCGTTTGTTAATTTTCTTTTTACCTTACAAAAGCAATATTACACCCGGAATTGCATTTCCTTTATATTCGTTTAATATAGCAGGTGTGAAAATATTTTTTCCTGTACTCAATTGGGGCCTTGGTCATGCCAGCAGGTCGTTACCCCTGATCAAAAACTATCTTGACCGCGGTCATGAAGTCATTTGTGCCTCTGACGGTGAATCGCTTACCATGCTGAGAAGAGACCTTCCTGATCTGATGGTCCTTGAGTTACCCGGATATGGTATCCTGTATGGCAGTCGCTTTATGCCCTATAACATGCTGAAACATGGTGCGGGCATGTTACGGACAATCCGCACTGAAAACGAACTGACACGCGCGATTATTAAACGCCATCATATTGATTGTATCATTTCGGACAACAGGTATGGATGTTACCAGGCTGATATTCCATCTGCGCTGATCACTCACCAGCTTCAGGTCTTTACAGGACAAAAACTGCTTGATATTTACATCAGACGACGGATCAGGTCCTGGTATAAAAATTTCTCTGAGATCTGGATTCCCGATCAGGCACCTCCAAACAATATCACCGGAGATCTGTCTGGCACCAATACAGATCCGATTCCAAAATATTATCTGGGAGCTATCTCAGAATTGACTTCAGCACCTGTAAAAGGAAAATACAGTGCCGTGGTCGTTATTTCCGGTCCCGAACCACAACGTACTCATTTCGAGCAAATGGTGATAAAGCAACTGTCAGCGATTGAAGGAAAATACGCGATCGTCAGAGGTAAGCCGGACATCATTGATCCTGTAAAAGAAGAAGGTAACCTGACCATCATTCCGTACGCAACGAGAGCTGAACTCTCTTCACTCCTGAATGAAACAGAAATTGTGATTTCCCGCAGCGGATATACTACCCTGATGGACCTTTCCAAAACGGGACACAAGGCAATACTCTGCCCTACACCCGGCCAATATGAACAGGTCTATCTTGCCGACCGACTCAATAATCTAGGCCAATGCGTGTATACCCGTCAAGAGAATCTGAATCTGCCTAAGGCACTTGCGGATGTCAAACATGTCAAACCCATTGGGTATGGTGCATACAACGTGATCGAGGATCACCTGCACCGTTTAATGCATCTGACAAAACAGAGTCCGGAGATGCAAATGGTGGAAGCACCCAACAGGTGATTTATTTTTTTTCTGACTTTACCTGTGCAGTAACTGCATTGACCTGATCCATCGCTCTTTTCAATCCAATAGACACAAATGTCTTGGTCGCTTCCGCTCCGGCCTTAAATACCTCAGGCAGCAAGAGACTTTCTTCTTTATTCCACTTGCCTAAAACGTAATTGACCTGACCTCCCGGTTGAAAATTCTTTCCAACACCAATCCGTAATCTTGCATACTCAGTTGTAGCCAGCTGTGCCTGGATATCTTTCAATCCATTGTGGCCTCCATCTGTTCCTTTACCCCTCAATCGCACAATTCCGAGATCCAGCTGAATCTCATCAAGGATGACCAGCAGGTTCTCCACTGATATTTTTTCCTTTTGAAGCCAATAGTTCACTGCCTTGCCACTGAGGTTCATATACGTGTTAGGCTTAAGTAGGATGAGGATCCTGCCTTTATGCTTCACTTCGCAAATACTCCCCAGCGAGGCATTCTTCCACGTGCCTTCGAGGGAGGCTGCAAGTTCCTCCACCACTTTAAAGCCGATATTATGCCGTGTCTCAGCATACTCGTCCCCGATATTCCCCAGTCCCGCAATGAGATATTTCATGATGCCTGCAAAAGTAATTGATTTGGCTTGTGAAAGTGTCAACGACGGTTTACAGATGCCGATCAGAGCGCAAGGAGCAAGGAGCAAGGGGCATACTTCGACTCCCTCATTACAAGTAATCAAGGGCAAGTTTTGTTGGTTCAAAAAAAGTTCAATGGGAGTATCCAAACTTGATTAGCCACAATCATTACAGCTTCACTTCTTACTTTTCCTTGGATACTCGTGCTGAGCGGAGCCGAAGTATTGGCTATTTTGTATTGAATGAAGGCAATATCAGCCTCCTGACAATCCCCTTGCTCCTTGCCCCCTGCCCCTTGCTCTTTGCTCTCTGCTCACTATCTTTGGCAAATGAAATCAACCCCCATCTTTCCCCGGCCTGTAGAAGGCGAATGTCCAGAATACTATTTTCGGTATATCAACCTGGTGCCCGAAGTCGCTATCCTGACCTATCTCCACACACAGCGCGATTGGTATGGCGACTGGATCGAAAGCCTCAGCATAGAACAAGCTGCCTACCGCTATGAGCCGGGTAAATGGACACTTGCAGAAATGATTGGGCACGTACTAGATACGGAGAGAGTTTTTGCCTTTCGGATGCTGGCCATCAGCAGAGGAGATAAAAACAAAATTCCTGGTTTTGATCAAGATCTCTATGTGGCCAATTCTATCTACAGCGACATATTCCCTGGTGACCTTGCCAACGAATGGAGAGCAGTACGATCTGCAACACTCTATCTGTCAAGAACCATAGACGCGACCATGTCAGGCCAGATCGGCACAGCCAATAATTTACCGATCAAAGCATTGGCGTTTCCGCATATAATGGCCGGACACGTGATTCACCACCACAACGTTGCTAAAGAACGCTACCTGACCGCTGAAGAATAGCATGTTCCATCGGGCTGACACCATTCGGTTTATTTCAAAGTGCACCTTGCCTAAATTGTTCAATCTCGGGTCGATCTGGCTTTCGTACCAGCTGACCAGGTTGACTGGCAAACCGATTCAATGGGGCACTCCGGTGACCATTTCCATTGAACCCACTACAGCGTGCAACCTCAGGTGTCCGGAATGTCCGAGTGGTCTCAGGTCTTTCACGAGAGATACCGGGAACATGAAAGAGGATTTTTTCCGCAAGGTGATTGATGAAATGTACCAAAAGCTGATCTACCTCATCTTTTATTTTCAGGGCGAACCGTACATCAATCCAAAATTCCTGGAGATGGTGCGATACGCTCACCAGAAAGGAATCTATACCATTACTTCAACAAACGGTCATTTTCTTCATCCTGAAAATGCTCGTAAGACGATTGAATCCGGGTTGGATCGCATTCTTATCTCTATCGATGGTTCGACACAGGAGGTGTATGAACAATATCGTAAAGAAGGTCATCTGGCTACAGTCCTCGAAGGTGCGCGAAACCTGGTAGCAGCGAAAAAGGAAGCAGGTTCAGCAACGCCCCATATCGTTTTCCAGATGCTTGTAGTCAAACCCAACGAACATCAGATCGGAGAGGTGCGCGCGCTGGCGAAAGAAATCGGCGTCGATGAAGTGAAACTGAAAACAGCGCAAGTCTATGATTTCGTGCAGGGCAATGAACTCATACCTACACAATCAAAATACAGCAGATATTATCAGGACCATACCGGTGCGTGGCATGTCAAAAACAAATTGCGCAATCAATGCTGGAAACTCTGGCATGCCTGCGTCATCACGTGGGATGGGATGGTCGTTCCTTGTTGTTTTGATAAGGATGCTACCTACAGGCTGGGTGATTTGCGGGAAAAATCATTTACCTCCATCTGGAAGGGCACATCGTATCAGGAATTCCGCTCCAGATTATTACAGGGCAGGGACAAGATTGACATCTGTACGAATTGTACTGAAGGATGTAAGGTGTGGGCATGACCCAGCTTCACCACAGAGAGGTGAAATATGCCATAGCTTGCTAAGCGCAGTACGGTGATCAAAATCATTCTCCATTCACCCAATTGGGTGAATGGATATTAAAAGGCATAGCTTAACTTTGGCTCCACTTTATCTATAGCACTATGCATCAATCAAGGATCACTTTACTTTTATTGTTTGTCATTGTTTTCCTGATTCCAGGTTGCAAGGATAATGACCCGGCAAATCCTGATGGTTTTGACAAAGGCCAGAATCGGTTTACGCTGACGGTTGAATCCACCGAACGGGAGTACTATGTGCATGTGCCTGAAGCATACACGGGCGATAATGCAACAGCTGTAGTGTTTATGCTGCATGGCACCTCTGGCAATGGATTGGATATGTGGACCCGAAGCGGATGGAAAGAAGTCGGGGAAGCTGAGAATATACTCACCGTATACCCTTCCTCCCTGCGCTATTGTATTATTGATCCTGTAGATGGTCAGAAGACTACCACCAAATGGAATTCGCAACCGGTAGAATGGCAGTTTTGTCAAAGTGAGACACCCCGGGATGATATACGGTTTTTATCGGAAGTGATTGCCGACCTACAGACACGCTTCAATTTAGATGCTAAACGTATCTACCTGGTGGGTTTTTCCAATGGAGGGCAAATGGCCGCCAAATGCAGCATCGAAATGAGTGATCAACTTGCCGCCATCGTCTCCAACGCATCCTCCTTTAATGTCGATTCTACATTTACACCAAAACGGAAGTTGCCTACCACCTTTCAATTAGGCAATGAGGACTACGGCCCGGGGAATACAGGCCCATTCATCTCACTATCCCTGATCGATACAATATCTCACAATCTTAATTACAGACCTGCGCGGGTTGCCAGTACTCATATCAAGAGTTTTGGTTTGTCTGCGGATTATATCGTGACAGGTGACACCAGCACCGCCATCATCGCTACCTACCCTTCGCTAACGCCAGGCTCCGTCAATGATTATCGTTTTGTCTTTGTAAAGGGACTCGGACATTCATATCCCAATGGCACAAACCACTGGATGGTAGCAGCCCCACTCCACTGGAACTGGTTGAAACAATATAGATTGCCTTAAGATTTACTAAGGGTTTGAATCCTCCAAATTTATTTCCCGCGCAAGGCGGCAGCGCCGCAGTTTGAATTCCCTTTATGCCCTGGCCTCTTCAGCCCTTGAGTATTCTAAGGTTTTGAATACTACTAATTGCCCCGGCTTTCAAGCCGGGGTGTCGATGAGTGTATGATTGGGGCTTTAGCCCTCATATAAATCCTCCTGTGGCTAAAGCCAAAATCCCACTTGATGCTATACCCCCGGCTAAAGCCGAGGGCAATTGAACACTTTAATTAATAAAAACTTTCTGCCCCCTGCTCCTTGCTTTTGGCCTTTCAGCTCTTCTGCCCTTCAGCCTTTTACCTCGTAAGACTATACAAAACCTCCAACCACTTATACCTCGCCTTAAAGATTTTCATCAACGGTTCAGGCCTTGCACCAAACTGCCTTCGTATTTCAGAGATAGATTCCAGCATGCTTCCGCAAAAATCAAACGTATTTACTTTTTTCTCTTCAAAAGCAATGCGGAGTGCCTCACGGCATAATAAAATACTTGCTCCGGTATCCCGGCCAATTGCATCATCGCCCGCTAAAAGATAATACGCACGGTCGTTGTCCCACAAAAGAAAAGCAACAGCCACAAGCTTGCCCTTCATATCATATGCGCCTAACTTGATGCCGTTACCACGAGATAAGACCGCTGCATCAATATTTGAAAAAAGCGTGAAGGAATAGGGCATATCCATTTTCTGCCGCTTGTAGGTATTACGACACATCTCAAAAAAAGTCTTTGCATCCACTGCCCGTTGAATGGTCAGCCCTGCTGATGCTTCCTTAATATTTCGCTTGAGATTGCGATTGATGTGCTGATCCAACGCCTCTTCTTCCATCCGGTCGATCACGAAGGTATATCTCATCTCCTGCCTGAAGCCCTTCCAGTGAAACGGCAACCAGTTGTTGAAACTCCGCTCTTCAAAGACCATAGAGAAATATCCATAAGCCGGCAGATCATCGATCAGCAACCAAATGATCTGTTTCTCCCGCGTCAGCCATTTATGATCGGAGATATCGGGTGGCTTGTCCATCCATATCCGCAGATGGTGCGTGAGTGCAGGCATACCAACTGTCTTTATACCCCATCGCTTACCTGGAGCATATGGCATGGCACCCACTACCTGGTCATTACGAACCGCCAATGCCACATCCCAATCTCCTGTCGCATCCAGCCACCAGGGCTGCATCAACAAACCCGGGATCTTTCCTTTTTCACATAAGGAGATATATTGCTGCTTTCTTTCTTCGCGACTCATCCGGTCATCATATTACGAAACTTTCGAAGGACATAAAACCACCATGGATAATAGTGGTAGAGCATTTCCTCCTTTCCATGGGTACCTGCTTTCCATTGATAGACACCGCTCAGCCGTTTATCAACGGATTGAGCCTTATATCCCATCAGGTCCATAATCTCTATTCCCAGGCTGCTGAGATACAATCCATCCTGCCACAATAAAAAGTAATGCGCACGTCCGGTCAGTGATTTATCATCATTGTCATTGTGATGATTACTGGCACTGACATAGAGCATCGCACGTTTTTCTTCCGGATCGATCAGCCAGATATGGCTGCATAACATCACTCCTTCATAATAAATAGCAGAACACTCGATTTGCGGCAACTGCTCAAAATCTCCCGAAACATATCCCCGAAGTTCTTTGAGTATTGCTGTGGAAGAAAACAATTTCAGAATTTCCGGTATCAGGTAATTTCCACGGTCAGTCGTCAGTCCTTCACGCTCAGCCCGGTTCACTTTCGTCCTTGTGGAATCCGACCACCGGCTTAAAAATGTTGTATCGCGCAGATCTACAATCATCGTCGGAAATGGAACGCGCACCATCATGGCTATATCCTTTTTGACCATCGAAAAAAGATGCGTGGTGCTAAGAGATTGGCTAGGATCCCGATTGAAATACGTATACGTCATCCATCTTTTCTGCTCAATGATCATGCACGCAGGCGTTATACAGGTTAATCCATTGCGATAGCAGGTCCGATCTTCGAAACCGACTGGCAACAGAAGTAGTGATCTCTGCTGCTCCAAAAGTATCATATTGGTGAAACATTTGAATCATAGTTTTCGAAAGCGCCTTGGCAGATCCTTGTTCACATAGTATTCCCTGCTTTTCCGATGCAAGGATATATGTTGAACCAGCCGTGCGACTGGCGACTACAGGGACTCCGCAGGCGTTTGCTTCGAGCATGGTTTTTCCAAACGTTTCAAATCTGCTCGCTGAAATCAATACATGACTTTGGTTGATGAGCAAAGCAATCTCTTCTGGCTTGAGTAATCCAGGGAAATCAATGAAATCCGATATACCCAATTGTTTAGCCATGCGTTCCAATGCCTGTCGATAAGGTATCTGATCCGCGAGGACAAGCCGGAATTTTTGATTTGGCAGTGCCTCCACAACGGCACTAAAAGCTTCCATTACTAAATCAAGTCCTTTAGTATAAATTGGCTCACCAATAGTCAACCATTGAAAATGATTTGACTGCCTTCTATGCGGTTCCGGAAAAAAAATATCCGGATTATAATCATTAGGGATCACAGATATATCAGCATCTGTATAGGGGGTCATGGCCACTTTCAATCCCGGACTTACTGCTGTCAAAAACCTGGCATTGTTGAATGAGGAGCGGATAAATGGAAGGTTGCGCGCTGGAATGGCACCATTCAAAAAGCCGGAGTAATGCTCTGTTACAATATAGGGTATTCGAGTTTGATGAAAAATAAACTCCGCAACCCATCCTGCCTGGTAGCCCTGGGCATGAATAACATCCGGCGAGGTATGTGCTCTAAAGTGTTGGATGATCTCCAATCCACATTTACGGATCCACCACGCGATAATTGATTTATGAATTTTGGGTGGGGACCATCCATGACCTCTCCATGTGGGTACATCATTTTCAATGGCATAGGTGGATCCTGAAGATTGCCATGATGAACCCGAATACCCCGGATATGCTATTTGCGCGTCAATGCCCAGCTTACGGAGTCCGATCGCATGCTCCTGAAAAAGAATACCTGCTATGGAGGAAGAGCCTGCATTAAAGTACCACGAAGGTATGATCACTACTTGCATGCGATGGTCAGGAATTAACGGGCAATGATTTGATAAAATGCTTACGAATATACCTGTAAAATGCCATCATTCTTTCCGTGAGATCAAACCCAAATAATGAATATACGGTTGTATACAGACGAACGCCACCTACTTTTGGTAAAAAAGATGTGCCTGAGAAATATTGGTTGTGGATTTTCCTGGCCTGTTTTGGATCTATGATATACAATGCCCTTAGGTTCTTGAAGACATATTTTTGAAAGGCCAGATATCGTTCTGGGGTAGCCCTGTTTTCTTCCACCAGGTATTTCCAGATTTCTTCTCTGAGTTCAATACCAATATTAGGTTTGTGTTTTGTACGCTTCGTGATGGATCCGGAAATGCGTTCGCGGACGATGGTCAGGTTTTCAGAGCAGGCTTGTAGCTTGAAACCTGCTTTTAGCATTCTGAATATTAATTCATACTCCTGGTTACTATCATATGCCGTATTCCACCCGTTGATCTTGAGCAAGGCATCTTTGCGCCATAGCATGGAAGAAGTAGAACCTAATTGGCTACATAATAAAGCCGCCCAGATATCTTCCGGTGCCCATGCTGAAGGTGTTTTTTTACCATTTAGAAAAGTATATAAGTGAGGAGACACCACAATATCAACCTGAGGAAACTCTAACTGCGCTTCGATTTTGTTCGTCAAGAGTAAATCATCCACATCCAGAAATTGGATCCATTCCCCTCTGGCGGCATGCAGTCCTGCATTTCGCGCATGAGCCGACCCGCTTCGGGGTTCATGAATAAAAACAAAACCCTTAACCTCCTCGGGTAAGGGATTATACCCTTCAGGTATTCTATGGGCATTGCAAACCAGGATGATCTCGGCATCTACTCCATGCTGATCTGATGCTGATGCCAGGGCATCTGCCAGGTAATCATGTTCGTCGATATATGGGATGATGATGGATACCATAGTTGCAGGTTACAAAGTAACGGAAATGTGAGAGAGTATGAGCGTGAGAACGTGAGAGCGTGAGAACGTGAGAGCGTCAGAGAAAATATAAACTGAATTTACTCAGAATTTTCTCACCTTCGTATGTATATCCATTTCCGATTGAAAAGTCTATACATTATACTCTTTCTGCTGACCATTACACCAGAAGTTCTCTGTCAGGGGACGTCGCTGTTGCAGGAAATAAAGCAAGACTCCGCAATCAGCCTTTATCTCACCCAGGACTGGAGGAATATTGAAAAACATAAAAAAGACAAAGCGTACCAAAATGCCAATGTACAGCTGATCACATCAGCAAGTGATACGATCACTATCCCGGCCAAGGTGAGAACAAGGGGAAATATGCGGCTTCAGATTTGCTCCCTGCCTCCACTCAAAGTCAAATTTGAAAAAAGTGACCTGGTAGCCCATCAATTATCTCCACTCAATGAACTGGATCTGGTGCAACCCTGCCATGAGTCAGAACAGTACTATCAATACATCCTGAAAGAATACCTCGCCTATAAACTCTGGGAGTTAGTCTCGCCGGACTATTTCAGGACACAATTGGTACATATACATTATACCAATCCCGATGGAACTGATGCCCATGATCCTTCTTACGCTTTCTTTGTGGAAAACACTGAAGAACTCGTAGAAAGGCTCGGTGGCCGAAGAAATAAAACTCCGGTCATCAGCAGCAGTGCTGTTGATAGGCAACCAATGCTCAGCGTGGCCTTGTTTGAATTTATGATCGGCAATACAGACTGGTTTATACAGAATCGCCACAACCTTGAATTTGTAATTATCCCCGGACATCCGCTGCTGGTGCCGATTCCGTATGACTTTGATTATTCAGGCCTTGTAGGTGCTACCTATGCAGCTCACCATGAAAGTCTCAAACTGACTTCAATATATTCACGATATTACCAGGGCTGGTGCTTTCCGGAAGGAGAAGTTGAAAAGGCTCTTGATGTGTTTCGGGTTCAAAAAGAAAATATACTCAGCATGCCCTATCGCATACAGGGGTTGAATCAAAAATCTGCAGATCAGGCCAGGGAATTTCTCGCCGCCTTTTTTGATATCATCGAAAATCCAAGAAAACTAAACAACCAGATTATAGCACACTGCGATATGTGGCCTGCGAAGAATTAAAAGCTTAGGAGATTAGAGGGTTAGAGGGAATAGGCCGTTGCCCTGGTGTCCCAACCAGCAACATAGGTATGGCTTAGAAGATTAGGAGATGAGAAGATTAGGAGGTAAATGAATAAGCTAATTCTGACACGTCAGTAAGTATCTGAAAAAACATCTACTCTTCTAAACTACTAAGCATCTAAGCTCCTAAGCTTATTTTCAAGATCAACTGAACAACCACGTGCATCCTAGAAGCCGCATCTAATCTTTAAACCAATCAGCATACTTCACATAATTAGCCGCCGTGCGGGTAATAAAGAACTGCCGGTTTTCCGGATCGAGTTCTTTGATCTTCCGCGCAGGGATGCCTCCGTATATCCATCCGGATTCAAGGATTGAATTTTCAAGT
>JANNSS010000038.1:0-28360 GCA_031402955.1 Saprospiraceae bacterium | reverse complement strand
CATTCAATATCAGGATCAAAAAGCGTGAGTTCTGCCTGAGCACCACGTCGGATCAGCGGAACCTCTATGCCGAGGATTTGTCTTGGCCCTGAGCAGAATTTATCAATGATCTGTTCAAGTGGCATAACAAAACGAAGGACGGTATTGGCTGCAGCAAAAGCTGTTTCTAAACCTATGGAGCCAAATGAAGCGTAAGTGAATTCACATTCTTTCGATTCAACTTCCATGGGTGTGTGGATGGAAGAGATGTGATCGATGACACCATCCTTTAGACCTTTGATTAGCGCTTTACGATCTTTTGATTCGCGGAGGGGAGGAAGTACTTTCAGGTGGCTGTTGAAATCACCTACATCCTTGTCTTCCAGCAGTAGGTGCATAGCCGGCACGTCACAGGTGACGGAGAGTTTATCTCCTTTTGCTTTTTGGATCAGCGGAATCGATGCCGCAGCGGATATGGCGTGGAAATGCAGCCTGGATCGAGTGTATGCAACCAATTGAATATCCCGCTGTACGGTGATCTCTTCTCCCACAGAGGGTATCCCGATCAAGCCCATCGAGGTGCTGACTTTACCTTCATGCATTTGGCCTTCAGCCGTCAGGCTGCGGTCCAGAGGGAAATCGATGATCAGGGAATTGTAAGGAATCACATATTCCATTGCTCTTGTCAACAGTCCTGATTCGATTGGATGCTTACGTCCATCGCTAAAGGCCACTGCACCTGCATGCACCATGTCGATCATTTCTGTCAGATCTTTTCCAGCCAGATCCTGTGAGACCGCACCTATTGGATATACGGTAATCGGAAGCGCATCACTGAGTTGTTGTAAGTATTCAATCTCAACTCTGCTCTGTATGGGTGGATTCGTCCGTGGAAAAGTAGCCAAGGATGTATAACCTCCTGCACGCGCTGCTTTGCCGAGGGAGGCCATCGTTTCCCGGTACTCATACCCGGGTTGTCCTGGCTGTGCCCCGATATCAAACCATCCCGGAGAAACATGGAGATTAGGCGATTCAATGACGGTAGCATCACTATCGCTTATCGCTTTAGCTATGTTGGTGATGATCCCATCTTCAATCAGGATGTCTTTCTTTGATAGCTCATCCTGCCCGGGTTGAAGTATCGTCGCTTTTTTTATTAATATTTTCATACAAAGGTTGTATTTCAGCTATCAGCTGTCAGCTCTCAGTTTAGTTAGCTGCCAGCTGCCAGCTGCCATAGTATTTTCTCACTCACTGCTCACGTTTACCCCTAAATCCCCTAAAGGGGACCTTTATAAATTTACTGCTAGTTGCTCACGCCTAACCACTCACGCCTCACGAATTACAATTATCACTCACAACTCACAACTCACGTTCTCACGTTCTCACTCTCTCACGTTCTCACTCTCTCACGTTCTCACTCTCTCACGTTCTCACGCTCTCACGCTCTCCACAGCCTTATCAAAACTATTTCAAAAGCAATAAAAAGTAACCCAAAGATCAGACACCATCTCCACAATTGCTTACCCTGTCGTTCGGATTCAATGAGCTGGGTAAAATCAGATTCATCAGGGTCGGTCCATACTTTGAAACCACTGTTTTCGCCGAGCGTACTGACATCGGTCAGCGAAAGATCAGATTCCTTGCGATCATAGTTGAATGCCATCGCATAGACCAGTGCATTATCCTGCATCAGATTATAAAAACCAGATGATTTGACCTGACCCTGGACATCCAGCAATATTTTTGAACCCACGGGGGAAATGCCTGGAATGAATTCAACAGGCCCCACGATCTGCGCAGGCTTGTCAGGATCCAGAATGTTTTTATCAATAGCGATGAGGTGATCGATACCAATCGTGTACGCAAGGTCTCTGAAATCAGAAGCATAAATAGCCAGATTGAATAAGAGTGGGACAAAGATCTCCGGCTGCAGGACAAGGTCGTTGACTTTGTCATCAAGCGTGGAGGTGACAACACAAAAAGCACCTTTTCCTGATGGATAAAAAGTGACCAGATCTCCACCATCCCTGAAGCCAAGAAGGGACTGGCCTTTAGAACCGGAACCCGCATAGGGGAATGATCCATTAACTTTAGGTAAGCGCATATTTGGGCGCATACGACTGAAAACGTCCTGATAGATAAAGGCTTCCGTATTGATTTTGCCAACTATTCGTTCGCGCAGTTCCCAGGGTAGAAACTCATTAGCACCCATGGATCGGAGGAGAGGGTTGTACTGTTCAGTCACTCCTTCGCGTGAAGGGATAAACAACACATTACCTCCGTCTTCGGTGTATTTTTTAAGTCCGGCAATAAGTCCTGATGGAATCTTACTGAGTTCATTCAGAATGATCAGGTTGTAGTCCTGAAATCGCGCATAGGGAATATTATTGGCCAGTGAATTTTCAACAATGAAATAATCAGAATTGGAAAAAACAGCTGCAATCTTCGGGTTTTCAGCTCGCTCATTGATGCTGAGGATATTCAGGTTTTCAGCCACATAGAAAGTCAGGAAATACGTGTCATCAAAGGTGACAGGATAATCACTGATGCGTATAGCAAGGGTATGCCATCCGGTTTTCATCACCGTGATCATCGCGGTGTCAATTCGTACCTGTCCTGAGAGAATATCAAAACTTCCCTCTGGTCGCTCCTGGCCATCCATATCGATGACGACGCGAATGTTGTCCGCATCTTCTGTTGCATAGTTGTGCACGGAGAAAAGCAGCACTGAGGTTTGATTGAGGGTTTGTACCGGAGATTCAAACCATGCACTGTCGATAGCCACATTTTTCTCCTGGATACCTACCATAGGCAGTAGATTGATCGAATGCAGGCTGTCAGTGGTGGTGAGGTCAAAGATCGACTTTTGAAAGTCAGATATCATCCATGAAACCGGGTTGCCCTCTTCTCTGGCAAAGGATTGTTTTTGTCTTCCGGCTATGACTGACAAAGGCTTGACCAGGGGGGTGTATTCCATTTCTTCCAACCTCACGAGTGCTTCATCCCTGCTGATCCATAGATTCTGTGAAGGCGATAGTTCATGTCCCAGGACCTGGAAACGGTCTTCCTGACCATATCCCGAAATCACCTCCTTTGCCTTTTGTCTTGATCTGTCAAAAAGGGACAGGTCCTTGCCAAAGGACTGCATCGAGAAGGAATTGTCTACAAAAACGCTGACGTTCCTGATTCCGGCTTTGAGGGACTCATTGAGCGGAATGACGGGTTGCGCAAAAGCGAGTATGATAAAAGCCATGGCCAAAATCCTGGCCAGCAGGATCAGTAGATTACGCAGCCGGTTTCGTGCAGATGTCTCCTCTTTTACTTCACGCAGAAAGCGTAAGTTGCTGAAATATACCTTTTTATATCGTCTGAAATAGAAGAGGTGGAGGATAATGGGTATGGAGAGTGCGGTTAACGCCCACAGGAAAGCCGGATATAAAAACTGCATCGTAATGCCAAAGATAGTATCTGGGACAGGCATTTGAAAAACAAAAGCCTGCAGTCGGTATCAACTGCAGGCTTTTTTCGACTTATCAGCTCTTTGAACTGACCGTAATTTTATTTAACCACGATCTGG
Source organism: Saprospiraceae bacterium (assembly GCA_031402955.1). Taxonomy (GTDB): domain Bacteria; phylum Bacteroidota; class Bacteroidia; order Chitinophagales; family Saprospiraceae; genus Opimibacter. The sequence goes on along the minus strand of JANNSS010000038.1, from coordinate 24,801 downwards.
CGTGCTGCAATTCCATTGTCAAACTGGAATTGGAGAACATACTGGCCAGGCAGGTATTTGTTGACTTTGAGCGTATAATAGTTGCTATTGATGCCTGAATGGAAATCCACCAGGGATCCTTTCAGGTCATAAACACCGATGCTGCGGATAGGGAAGTCTTTGCTGACACCAATAAAGACCTCTAGAGAAGCAGGGTTTGGATAGGTTACCATTTTAATATCCTCTGAACTGATGATTTCATTTGTACTGGTCAGTTCAAACAGGTCCATGGTAGAATAGAGACGTGGGAGCACAAAAGCCATGATACTGTCGAGATATACATGGGCTTTTTCCCTGGTCATATCAGGATTAGTCTGGAATCCGGTATTGCTGTTTACGTTGGTCGCAGGATCCCAGTATTGCCATGGTGCGCTGTCAAAAGGACCACCGGTACCGTAGATAGGGTATAAACCTTCAAGTCCGTCATTTTTTGCATTCGCTACATCAGTGACCTCATATTGCAATGAAGTTTCATTAGTCGGAGTAAGCGATTGATTATTGCCATACAGATTGGCAAGGTAGCTAACCAGGTAAGAACCTTGAACTTCCACAACTTCGAGCGGTGGGTTGACCGGAACTAGTACTAATCCCTCTTTGTATGGAGCAAATGGGTCATAAGGCGTATGGACAGAAATCAGAGGAGGTTGTCCCGGATCTACCCATGCTGAATCACCAATCGCGCCACCAAGGTTCACGCCTACTGCAAATTTGGAGCTGTAGCCAACGTGGTTTGGATAGCAGAGTGTATCACCAACAGGGAATGGAAGGAATGGAATACCAGGATTGATACCGACTTTTTTAGCTTCGACATCACCATTCACACCTTCCAATATCATGGGAACAAAACCTCCGCTACCATCAGAAAGCAGGAATTTACCGTTAGAAGCTGTTGGGATCTTGATATAAGCATCAAGTGCGCCTACGTTGAGTCCAACATAACCACCGGTGCCCTCACCCATGTGGACAATACGGTTGGTGTCAATACGGAATGGATTACCGAATTCAACAACGGTTTTTTTCCAGAATCGAACGCAGGTATTTGCATCCTGTACGCCGCGGTATGCAGCATTGATGAGGGTCAGTACCCTTTCATCTTTGGATGAAGCTACCGGATTCCAGCCAAGACGATAGTCTGCAGAAGCAGCTACGTAGCCCGACCTGGCCAGTCTTTTGCAGATTTCAACTGCACAACTGTCACGAAGACTTCCTCCGATGTTCCCATTTTGTGGGTGTGGTAGAAAGTTACCGGTATGCCAGAAAATGACAAGTGGCCTCAACTGGGATACATCGCCCTGGGGCTCGTATACATCCATGATCAACGGTTGTGGGATGGCTTGCCCAACAACCGGAAAGGCCAGGATAGTTGCATTTACACCATAGATTTGATTCGGTGTGACAGTTACATTGTCAAAAACATCTTCCAGGAATAATCTCTGGGTAGAAGCGGTAACGGTCAAAGCCAGGAATAAAGCAGCAAAGTAAAATCTCCTCATAATTCAATGATTGTTTAGTTATTAAATGAATTTTATCAGTCTTTTTTGAAGTCGTAAAGTAAGCTAATATACGCAAGACGGCCAATATCCGGCCCGCCATAGGTTTCGTAGTGCTCATTGTTGAGAATATTGGATGCGCCGATCTTGATCGTAGTATTCAGACGCTCCACATCAACGCTGATCTGGGCATCAAGGAGATCATACGTCGGTACAAATCCTGTAAACTGGGGTGAGCCTTCAAATTGGAATCCTTCCACCCATTTGTAATTGATGCTGAAGCCTACTTTTTTCAGGACATCCACATCAAAAAGGTTAATATTCCTTCCGGAAATGCCAAGATTGTATTTGTGCTTTGGCGTATTGTATGCAGGTATAATCGGATCGTCTTCGTCTGCTTTGGTCAATTCATTGTAACTGTAGTTTCCATTGAGAGTGATGACGCTCGACAAATAATAATTAAGTCCTATACTGAAGCCCTGTGTGTTCACCTTGGTTTTAGAATTAGCTGAATACCTGTAGACGATGGTATTTTCAGGAAAAACCGGCGGAGGTGAAGCCAGATCAAGTTCGGTGGTGACGCCAAGTTGATATCCAAGGAAATGCTGATAAGAATTACGGTAATAACCAAGATCGACAAACAATGAATTAAAAAGGCTTGTTCGTGCTCCGATTTCAAAGGTGGTCACTTTTTCAGGTCTGATTGCATCAATGTTGAAGTATTCAAGGGTGTCCCAGTTAAGATAATCAAGTCCATTAATAAACGATTCTATGGTGATCAGGCTGTCAACGGCGCCAATATGTCCTGCTAATGTAGCTGGGCCCACATCCAGATTAAGGTACTGGTCAGACAAAGTCGGATTGCGTAAAGCACTTGAAAAAGAGAACCTAAGGAAGGTGTTTTCCGCTGCTTTATAGACCAGGCTTGCCGCAGGAGTCTGGATCCAGTTCATGTTTTGATTCTTATCTACACGAAGGGTCGCAGACGCAATCAATTTATTGTCAAAGAATTTTTCCTGAAGTCCTGCATACATGCCATATTCTGAATTTCTGATGGCTTCGGTACTATCATTGAATATAGTGCCGGCAGATTCTGGGGCATAAAGCCTGTAGTTAGCGCCGACTCTGATCTCGGAAATGAAATTTGGAGTAAAGGTATATTCACCATGCACGTGATAGAGCGCAGATTTGTCATAAAATCTGGTGCCTCCTTCATCATTGTTATAACGACTCGTGATATCATTAAAGGCTGTATTAAATTCTTCTGTACCGGGCGTCAGAAAATCACTGATACCCTCTTCGATGTGAATATTCTTGGTATTGGCATACGCCTCTGCCATCGAATGCCAGATGGTAAGCGAATCATTATAATTAACAAGCCATTGTTCAGCGCCTGCCACATCAAAATTGACTGTGTTGGTCACCGGGTCATAGACAGGTACCGGATAGCCGAGTTCCCGCATCTCTCTCGGAAAGTTGGCTACACCTTTCCAGAATCTCCTGTAGTCGGTAGCCCAATCCGTTGGACTCTTGGTTTGTTCCTGTAGGCGTAACGCTGTGAAATATGGATCATAGGAAGAACCCGCATTTTCATTTGTAGCATAAGCGCGTATGAAATACTTATCTCGTTTCCTGAACTCTATGCGGTTTTGAAAGAAGAGAATGTCCTTTAAACTAAACCTGTTGTCTCCCTGATATACGGTGGTGCCGGAACCAAAAGAAGAAGAAAGAATAAGCTCAGGAGACTCAATGCCTTGCTCAGGACTTGTCCTGAAATGGAGTGCTGCATTTGCTTTAATATTGCGTGTATCATAGTCCACCAGTTCAATTTCCTTATACCCGGTGCGATAGAAAGTACCGATGCCTGGATCTGAGATCAGGTGGGCATCACTATTGGTCACGTCAGCAAGTGGATAATATTCGTCTCCATAGATATTGACAGCATCATATCTCCCAGGATTGTCATCCGGTACCGTCACCCTGCCGTCCAATACCTGGTTATAATTTTCTGCTTGCCAGTCATCAGCCCGGAAGGCAAAGAAGTTGAGCTTGTAGGCAAAAAACTCCTTGCCATTTTTGTTTTTTAAGGCATCCGCATATCGGAATGAACCTTCCAGCAGATTGCGTTGTCCGGCACGCACCATGCCTGCTAATCCCTTATGGATAAAAGGATTTTTAGTTTCCATGCTGATAACGCCATTAAATGCATTCGGACCATAATAGGCGCCGCTTGCTCCGACTACAATATCAACTTTGAGTACATCCAGTTCAGAAGAACCAAGGAAATTACCCAGGGAGAAATTAAGTCCTGGTGCCTGGTTATCAACGCCATCAATGATCTGCAATGATCGCACAGGACTCGTCGAATTAAATCCTCTTGTGTTGATGACCTTGAAGCCAAGGCTTGCGGTGGTCATATCCACATCCTTGAGTGCACCCAGGCCGTCATAAAAATTAGCGCTGGGCGTGGATTTGATGGCTTGCAGATCCAGCGATTCGACAGTGAGCGGTGATTCTTTCTGTTTTTCAGAAATGCGGCTTCCAACAACCTGTATCGTCTCGATCATGACAGTCGTTTCACTAAGGCGGGTACGATTGAACATATTTTCTGGTGTTATATCAATCGTGGTTGATTGATAACCGGTATATGAGACTACGATAGTCAATGGCAGGAGCTGAGCTGTGACCAACTTATAGTGACCATCAAAATCAGTTACCGTACCTGAAGTGGTCCCCTGGACGATGACGTTAGCTCCTATCAGTGGTTCTCCTGTCAGATCATCAAATACTTCACCTCTCAATGTGTTTTGCCCTGATAAAAGGATAGGGAAACTCATCAACATGAATATTCCAGCTTTGAAAAAGCATCTTTGCATCGGGATGATGATTTAGTTCGTAATAGTAACAGGATTTAATGGATTATTTTGTCCTGATAAATCCTGAAATGTAAAGTTCTTGGGCTTGAGAAAGGTAAGATTAATTTTACTTCCGTATCATAAATTTTAAAACCGTCCCTTTAATGGCCTTGGAAACAGAGCGAAGGTTATTAAATACTTGTAAATCAGACCTTAACAATCGTGAAGTCTTATGCAAAAATCCGGTCCTGAACTCCATATAGTGACCTTTGCTGTCCCTTTTCCGGCTAACTATGGGGGGGCTATTGAGGTATGGAACAGGATGGCCGTGCTCAAAAGGGCTGGTGTAAGAATCCATTTACATTGTTTTGTGTACGGTGTTTTCGTACCTCAACCTATACTGGAGAAGTATGCTGAAAAAGTATTCTATTATCCAAGGGTAAAATGGCCAGCACTTTTTTTACCGGGCCAGCCATATATCGTTACCTCCCGCAAAAGCAAGGAGTTACTTAAAAACCTTAGTGCGGACCGAAGTCCTATATTATTTGAGGGTATTCATACAACGGGTTTTGCCGGGGAGCTAAAAGACCGGAAGCTATTGCTCAGAGCTCATAATATTGAACACCAATATTATGCGGAACTGGCAAATCGGTGCAAGGGGGTTAAGTCACTGATATTCAGAAGAGAATCGTTGTGCCTCAGGGATTACGAACGGGCACTGGCAGCCAGGTTTGATATGGTTTTTGCGATTTCCCCGCCTGATCAGGCATGGTATGCAGCACATGGGGCTAAATCGATCTATCTGCCTCCCTTCCATGGATATGATGAAGTAGATATTCTGACGGGCCGTGGAGACTACCTTCTATACCAGGGAGATTTGTCGATCCAGATCAACCAGGAAGCCTTATTTGATTTATTGAGAAAAATCCCGACAGATCAACCTTATCCGATAGTTGCTGCAGGCAGGTCAGGAGACAGGGCTTTTGAAGATAAACTCTCCGGATTTTCCAACCTTAGGCGGGAAGCTGATGTTACACAGGACAAGATGATTGATTTGATCCGTAATGCCCAGTTGATCCTGGTTCATGGTCTGCATGGTGCCGGCATGAAGCTTAAGATTTTCCCTGCCTTATATCATGGAAGATTTGTTGCCGCCACCGCTAACAGCAGAACCAATACTTCGCTGGACAATGCGTTACATTTCTATCAACCGAATGAAGTAGTCACCATCATTAAAACCTACTGGCCTCGGGCGTTTTCTGTGGATATGATAAATGAAAGAGTAGCGGTACTGTCCCAACAGCCGCCTGATGACGAAAAGGCCGGAGAAATCCTGCGATATTTGTGAATATATGACCGTAAACGAAACTCACCTGGAAATACTTTCATCTCTCGTTAAAGACGAGTCTATTTTGCCGGAGCTGCAAGCCATCCAAAAGAAAGTAATTGACGGCACCAGGATAACAGATGAAGAGGCCATCCTCCTTTTTGAAAAAGCCCCACTCGGGTTGTTAAGCGTCATGGCTGATCTGGTCCGAACCAGAAAGAATGGTAACAAGAGCTTCTTCAACCGTAATTTCCACATAGAGCCAACCAATGTCTGTATCTATACCTGCAAGTTTTGTTCTTACTCAAGATTGATCAAGCACAGAGGGGAAGGATGGGAGTATACGATGGAAGATATGATGAACATCGTCAGGAAATATGACGGTCAGCCCGTAACAGAAGTGCACATTGTAGGAGGTGTACTGCCGCAGTATGATCTTGATTTTTATTGCACGCTATTCCGTAAAATCAAAGAGCACCGTCCGGAGCTCCATATCAAGGCACTGACGCCGGTGGAGTATCATTATATTTTCAAGAAAGCCAAAGTCAGCTACGAAGAAGGTGTCGCACGAATTGTGGAGTCAGGTGTAGATAGCCTGCCTGGAGGTGGTGCAGAAATTTTTCATCCGGAGATAAGAGAACAGATTTGTGCAGATAAGTGCACCGGCGATCAATGGTTGCGCATCCATGAACTATGGCATCAGGCAGGCAAGCGATCCAATGCAACTATTCTCTATGGACATATCGAAACATATTTCCATCGTGTAGATCATATGCGAAGACTGCGTGAGCTGCAGGATCAGACAGGAGGTTTCCAGACATTTATTCCACTTAAGTTCAGGAACCAGGACAACGAGATGTCTTATCTGCCGGAAACTACCGTCATAGAAGATATGAAGATGTATGCTGTGAGCAGGATTTACCTTGACAATTTTGATCATATCAAAGCGTACTGGCCGATGCTGGGGCGTCATATGGCGCAGGTCTCTATGTCCTTTGGGGTAGATGATCTCGATGGCACGATTGATGATACTACGAAGATCTATAGTATGGCTGGCTCCGAAGAACAAAACCCTGCCATGAGCACATACGATCTGGTGACATTGATCAAGAACGCGGGAAGGATTCCGGTAGAACGTGATACACTATATCATGAACTAAAAGACTGGAGCGAAGAAACCTTTGAGGAAGACAGCGAGTATAAAGGGTATATCGCATTACCCACATTAAACTGAAAGTACGCTGATGAAATATAGTATTGCACTGGTTGAATATCTCAACACTATGCCGTTTTCTGAAGGTATCAAGCGTACCCGGCTGGATTCGAAGCTGGATATACACAGGGTGATACCGGCAAGATGTGCCCAACTTTATGATGAAGGTAAAGTTGATATCAGCCTTTGTCCTGTTGGTGCTTTGCCAGATCTGCCTGCACATGAGATTCGGGGTAGGTATTGTATTGGGGCCGATGGTGCAGTAGGCACTGTGGTCCTGCTGAGTAAATTGCCGCTGGCTGATATTACATCTGTCAGGCTGGATGATCACTCACGTACTTCTAATCTGCTTTTGCAGATTTTGGCAGACAGGTTGTGGAAGAAGGAATGGACTTATTATCATGATCCCGGGGAAGTGAATCCGGATTCATGTCTCATGATTGGCGATAAGGTATTTAAGCATCGGGATCAATACCCCTACAAATATGATCTCAGTGCCGCCTGGAAAGAACTCACAGGACTCCCGATGGTGTTTGCAGTTTGGATTACCAGACCAGGCATTCCGGATGAATTGATCCGGGAGCTCGATGATGCTTTTGAATCCGGATTCGAATTTGTTAAGTCTACTGATAGTGGTTTAGCTGTATGGCAGAGAGACTACCTTTTACATAACATATCCTATCCCTTGGACAACGCCAAGCGTGAAGGGATGGAACTTTATTTAACATGGGTAGCTACGCTAGAAGCTGCTCCTGTCAACATATTAAAATACAACTAAGATGATTATAGAAGCGCAGCGTTATGGATTGCATCCCGATGATATTGATTTTGTTGTCGAATCGCTGAAGAAGGGAAAGCCAGGAATCGTCCCGACTGATTCTGTATATGCCTATTGTTCGCTCTCCACTGAGAAAGCAGGATTTGAAGCGATCTGTCGTCTGAAACATATCGATCCAAAGGATGCTATGATGAGTATCATCTGCAGAGATCTCAGTCAGGCCTCAGAATATTTCACGCAGTGGGATACACCTGTGTACCGGCTGCTCAATAAAAATCTGCCGGGCCCATTTACATTTATCCTCAACTCCGGCAACCGAGCACCTGCTTTTCTTAAAAACAAAAGGAAGACGCTTGGCCTTCGGATTCCACAGCATCCGGTAATCAAATCTATCATGAGCAAACTGGACATGCCGCTCATCGTGAGTTCAGTCATCAATCATGAGGATGATATGGAGCCTTATTTTTCTGACACCGATCTGCTGATCAGTCATCATGAAAAACAGGTAGGATTTATTATTATCGATGAAGGTGCAGAACAAGAAGAATCAACCGTGGTGGATATGACAGGTGATGAGCCGGTGATACTGAGACAGAGCAGGCATGAGTTGAAATATTAAGTGAAAAGTGAAGAGTGAAGAGTGAAAATTGAAAAAAGGCGAAGGCGAAGGCTGAGGCGAAGCTTTAATAGATGAAGCCATGAGGCCTGAAAGGCCGCCATCTGTCAACCCGGGGTGATAGCCCTGGGACTAACCAAATGAGAAGTTAGCAGTCGGCAGTTAGCAGTGAGCAGTGGGCCGTGAGTAGTATATGTCATGTGCGAGTAAATACTCTGGAAGCTCAAGAAGTGAAAAGTTACGAGTTAGCAACTAGTAGTGAGCAGAGAAGGAAAGAGATGTAAGAAAAAATACGCTGGTAGCTGGAAGCTGGCAGCTCAAATCACCGAGCTGAAAAGAAAAAGCAACATCAAAAAGATCCAGACTCCGTCTATAAAATGCCAGTACCATGCGACGTGGCGGAGTTTTCGTCTGATATGGTCATCAATAAATAAAAGAGAGGCTGAGCCTTGTCTTTGGGCTGATGCGAGAGGTATAAGAACCCTAAGTAAAAAAGGTATTCCACCGATAACATGCAAGAAGTGGAGAATTGAAATGGCATACAGAAATCCATATCCTCCGGAATATCCGGGGGTGATCTGTTTTGTGAGGAGGGTATACCAGGCAATTCCCTGCATGATCAGAAACAGTATTGTAATAGCCAGGGTCAGATAGCCCCACCGGACGGTCTGATATTCCTGCCTGAGGCGGTAATATTTCCTAAATTGCTCTATGCAAACGCCGGCAGAGCCAAGGATGCCCGTATTGATGATAAACAGCCATGGTATATGGATGCTAAATAGGCCCATATCAGCTCGGGAATACACATAAGCTAAGCTCAATGCTCCAAATAGTGTCGTAATGCCGCAAAGGATCAGCACCATTATCATGGAAGAGGGATGAACAGAATATCGCTTTTCGCCAGTTTCCGTCTGCATGTGTTAAAGTTATTTAATAGTAGGACATGTACCTGTCGGACCGATTCTTTCAACATCTGGAAAATTCGTATTGTTTATTTTATTCGCGACAATTTCTTTCATGTTCACGCCCTACCTTTGATTTACAATTATAAACAGTATGAAAAGGAGAGCCGTCCAGATACAAATGATGCTTTGGTTATTTATGGCCTTACATCTAGGAGCCCAGGAGCGCATGCAGGTGCCTGTCAGCATCGACGGGAATGAGATTGAATTGGATTGGATAGGGGGGTACAATGCCCCGCAGTTTTCTAACATTGATCTGAATCGAGATGGGGTGACTGACCTTATTTCATTTGATCGCCAGGGGGATATACTACGAACCTATCTACGCATGCCTGCATCCGGCAGGTGGGTCAAAGACTGGACATATCTCCCTTTCTTTCCAAAGTTGGTCGACTGGGTGATCATCACAGATTATAACAAAGATGGTGTTGAAGATATATTTACCAGTTCTTCAGTCCTGGGTGTCGCCGGGATCACAGTGTATAAGGGAGCCTATAGTAATGAAATCTGGAGTTTTACTAAACTGCAGGATAGAGGAAAAGAATATTTGCAGATCAACTCGGGAGGAGATCTTACCAATCTGTATGTAGCGTGGGATGATATTCCTGCAGTAACTGATGTAGACGGCGATGGGGATACAGATATTCTTGTATTTGAGCCTGGAGGAAGTACAATCACCTATTTCGATAACAGGTCAATAGAGAATGGATGGGGTAGTGATTCGCTCCGATATTCCATCCAGGATATTTGTTGGGGTAAGATTCTGGAAAACCAGTTTAATGAATCTGTGTACCTGAGTGATGATCCGGATATGTGTTCTGAAGGATTTACAGGTGGAGGAGAAATCCTGCCCCGTCATGCAGGTAGTACCATCCTTGCATTGGATATGGATATGGATGGTGACAAGGATGCACTGGTAGGTGATATTTCTTCCCGACGATTAGTCTATCTGCACAATGGACTTACTTCAGAAGAGGCATGGATCACGGAGCAGGACAGTCACTTTCCGGTCTCAGATACCAGTGTTGACCTGCCTTATTTCGCGGCAGGATATAGTGTTCAACTGGATGATGATGAAGAACCAGAATTATTAGCCGCTGTGAATTCAAGGTCGCTCACAGAGGATAGCGAAAGTGTTTGGCGATATGATGATGATCCGGGATCGGGTCCGCTCAATTACAAGCTTACAGAAAAAGGGTACTTCCAAAAGAGTATGATTGATGGTGGTTCGCATAGCAGACCAGCCGTAGCAGATATCAATGGCGACGGACTACCTGATATCCTGATGGGTGTATTTCACTATGCTGAAGAAGAAACATACACGCGTTTTCCTTCATTATGGGTATTTGAAAATCAGGGGACACCCACTCTACCTTATTTTGTAAGAATATCCGAAGATTACCTGGATCTTTCTCAATTTGGCATAGTTCAGCCTTACAAGTTTGAATATTCACCTGCTTTCGGTGATATCGATGGAAATGGCACTAGTGATCTGATCGTAGGAGAAACAAACGGCAAACTTATCTTCTTTAAAAACACGAACTTGCCCGGGCAGCCGATGAGCTTTGAGCCACCGGTTTATCCTTACATGAATATTAATGTTGGTGTCTCAGCTACTCCGCAGATTACAGATATCAACGGTGATGGTTTAGGTGACCTGGTCATTGGTGAACGCACTGGGAATGCAGATATCAATGGCCGTTGCAGCAACATGAATTATTTTGAAAACATCGGCTTGGTGGGTACTGCTTTATTCAATAGTGATGCTACGATTGCACCCAATACACAATGTTTTGGAAGAGTCTTATTTGATATCCAAGTCGGTCTGCCACAGTACAGTACACCCTCTATATTGCGCACGCCTGACGGCTTTGTGTTACTGTCGGGAAGTGATGAAGGTAATCTTCTATTGTATGATGATATTGAAAACGGTAAGACAGGGGCTATCACGATCGTGGATGATCATTTTGGATCTATCGATGTGGGCAATCGTAGCGCGCCAACACTTGCTGATTTGAACGCGGATGGTATGTATGATCTGATTGTCGGTAATCAGCGCGGAGGGCTTGAATTGTTTTTAACAAATCTACAGGTCGGCATTACTAGTGTTGAGCAACCTATAGGTGCTGTTGACAAACCATATCACATCAATGGAAGTCTGGGTAAAGGCGTGATCGATCTTACATGGAAAAATCAAACCAATGGCACAGTGCAGGTATTTGATATGTTAGGAAGACTTCAACGACCTGCTATCAGCGTGAATGGGTCCCTCACGAGAATTGATTTGACTGGAAATGCGCCTGGCGTCTATCTGCTTCAAATCACCATAGGAAATCAACAGTGGGTAGAAAAAGTAATGAAAGAATAAACAGGTTATCTTCCAGGACGAATTGTATTTAAGTGATCATCACTTGTGTTGATGATCGGTCTGCATGAGCGTGATTACAGTTCGCGCACGAGTTCCCGGGCTATAACCATCTTTTGGATCTCGGAGGTGCCTTCTCCAATGGTGCAGAGTTTACTGTCGCGATAAAATTTTTCGACCGGAAAATCTTTAGTATAACCATAGCCACCAAAAATCTGTACGGCATCCGTAGAGATCTGTACACATATTTCAGAGGCGTAATATTTTGCCATGGCTGCTACTTTGGTACAATTCTTTCCGGCGTTTTTCAGGTCGGCTGCTTTACGCAGCAATAATTCTGCAGCTTCGATTTTGGTAGCCATATCGGCTAGTTTGAAACTGATAGCCTGAAAGTTGGCTATAGGCTGCCCAAACTGTTTTCTTTCTTTAGCGTATTGAACGGAAGCTTCGTAAGCTCCTTTTGCAATCCCGAGGGCCAGTGCACCGATGGATATCCTACCACCATCAAGGATCTTCATGGATTGGATAAAACCATCTCCTTCCTTTCCTAAAACATTAGCTGCGGGGATTCGGCAATCTTCAAAGATGATTTCGGCTGTTTCGGAGGCGCGCATGCCGAGTTTATTTTCCTTTTTACCTGCATTGAAACCAGGCGTTCCCCTTTCGATGACAAATGCAGTCATGCCATGGCTATCCAGTAAATCACCGGTACGGGCGATCACCACAGCTACATGTCCTGATTTCCCATGCGTGATCCAGCATTTGGTGCCATTGAGGATATAATCATCACCGTCTTTTACCGCGGTGCATTGCATACGCATGGCATCACTTCCCGTGTTTGGCTCAGTCAGACCCCAGGCACCGACCCATTCTCCGGTCGCGAGCCTAGGAACCCATTTACGTCTCTGCTCCTCGTTACCAAAGGTATAGATGTGGTTGGTGCACAATGAATTATGGGCTGCCAGAGAAAGGCCAATCGATCCACAGACTTTTGAGATTTCAGTGATGATCGTGATATATTCCTGGTATCCAAGTCCTGATCCATCGTATTCTTCGGGTATGAGCACTCCGAGAAAGCCTTGGGCGCCAAGCTGGTGCATCAGGTCCATCGGAAAATGCTGGCTTTCATCCCATTCCATCACATGAGGTAAGATATTGACGCGGGCAAACTGGCGTGCGCTATCCTCGATGATCCTGAGGTCATGGGTTAAATGCTGGACTGTTGACATGCGTATTCTTTCTGTGAATTATGAAGGCTTAAAGATAGGCAACCAAGTGGTATTTGGGATAGGGTAGTGAAGGGTACTATTATATCACCTTTCATCTCTATTATTCAGGTGTACCACAGTGTAGAGTTTTTTCTATCTTGAACCGTCCCCGGCCAGACCGATATACTGGCGAAAAGGAGATGTTTTTTGCCACCCACTTTAATCTAAATGCGCCACACCATACTTTTGGCCTGCCTGTTTTATCTGCTCGCGGGGCATCTAAACGCCCAATCCTATGCAGGCACTGGCGGCATTATTGCAGACGACGGCAGTATCAATGATTTTCCAATTGATATCAATGATCTGACGCCTGATACCCTCAGTGCAGCACATGGTCTGGTATCCATATGCCTTAAGATCACCCATTCCTGGGTGTCAGACCTTGATATCCGTTTGATCAGTCCATCAGGCGATAATATGATGCTCATTTCAACGATTGGTGCTGATACGGATGATTATGATAACACTTGCTTTACCATGACGGTCCCTGTCCACATTCTTGATGGGGGGCCTCCTTACAATGGCGCATATCGGCCGTTTACGTCGTTGGGTAATGCTAACAACGGACTGTCTGGCAATGGCACGTGGACATTGAGGATACTGGATACATATGCATATGCTGATGGTGGCGAACTGATCAGCTGGACAATAAACTTTGGCTCAAACGCGCCTGTTACCGCAGCATTTGCAGGCACCAGGTTACCCGTGATCATGCTGACCACTGATAATATCACGATCCCGAATGAACCTAAAATCGATGGATATATCCGCGTATTTAACAATGAATCTGGCAATCTGAATTATCCAACTGATATCCCGTCTTTTGAAAGTAACATGGCCATTGAGGTCAGGGGATCTTCATCACAGAGTTTCCCCAAAAAGAGTTTCAGCTTTGAAACACAGGATGCAGTTGGTGATGATCTCGAGACCGAATTACTTGGATTGCCCAAAGAGGAAGATTGGATACTTTATGCACCTTATACAGATAAATCTTTTCTCAGGGATGCGATCACCTATGAGTTAGGTAATGATATGGGGCAGTATGCACCTGGAACAAGGTTGTGTGAAGTATTTATCAATGGTGATTACCATGGAGTGTACTGGCTTGAAGAAAAAATCAAACGGGATAAAAGCCGTGTAGACATTAAAAGATTGAATCCGATTGACACCATTGGTGATGCCCTTACAGGAGGTTACCTGCTCAAGGTTGACCGTGATGATGGTGAAGGCTCTTATTTTTTTTCTAATCATTCGGGTACGTTTGAGAATATGGCGCCCCTTGTAGTCTACGAGGATCCGGAAGGGCAGGATCTGCATCCGAAGCAGAAAGCATATATCAGCAATTACTTTCATCAATTCGAATCTGCCCTTTATGGCGATGACTTTAAGGACGCTGCAAAGGGTTATAGGGCATATGTAGATGTCAATTCTGCGATTGATTATTTTATCATCTGTGAGTTGGGTCACAATGTCGATGCGTACAGGCTGAGTACTTTTTTCTACAAAGACCGCAATTCAGTAGACTCTTTGTTTCATTTCGGGCCGTTATGGGATTTTAATCTTGCCTTTGGTAATGTTGATTATTGCGAAAGCCAATGGGTGGAGGGATGGACCTATGAGCATAGTGGCGGATGTTCAAATACACCACGCTGGTGGGAACGTTTTCTGGAAGACCCGTATTACCAGGATCGGTTGAAGTGTAGGTATGATTCGTTGCGTCAAACCGTATTGAGTACTGAATCCATCCTGCATTATGTCGACTCCACTGGTTTATTGCTGGAGGAATCCGCAGACCGTAACTATGACCGATGGCCTATTCTGAGCAGGTATGTGTGGCCAAACTTTTTTATCGGGAATACCTACCAGGAAGAATTGAATTATTTGAAACAATGGCTGGTCGGAAGACTCGACTGGATGGATGCCAATATTCCCGGTGAGTGCCTGCCGGTTTCATCGATCCATGATATTAATCGACAAGATATTGTGTTGTCGCCGAATCCCGCAAACGGTTCTTTTTCTATCAGGATACTTAATATTGAACTCCAGCAATTTGATCTCTGCATCAGCAATGTCAACGGTATCGTGGTAAAAGCGCAAAAGGCAGTTTCTTACGGACAGGAAGTTGACATCGCCACTTTGCCAGCAGGCGTTTATATCGTAAACGTATCAGACCTCATAGGAGGACAGTATCAGGAAAAACTCGTGATCAGCGAATAGAATTTAATGTCCGAACAGGTCTTTGTTTAGTGCTTCAAGCGCTTGTTGCTTGTACTGCGAATCGATCAGTACGGATATATTGCTTTCACTTCCGCCGGATGAGATCATGCGGATTGGGATATTCCTCAGTGGATTGAGCACCTGTACAGCTATGCCGGCATCTTCCTTGCGGAATGCACCGACGACACAAATGATGGTCTGACCTTTTTCTACAGTGATGGTTCCGTAATCCTGCAGTTCAGCGACAATGTTGTCGAGATGGGTTGCATCATCAATCGTAAGACTCACTGCAACCTCTGCTGTGGTGATCATGTCGACAGAAGTTTTATGATGTTCGAATACTTCGAAGATCTTTCGCAGAAAGCCATGGGCCATGAGCATGTGAGAAGAGCGGATATTGATGGCGATAATTCCGTCTTTTGCTGCCACGGCTTTCACCCCGCCTTTTTCAGCCAGGTTTTCGCGATGGATGATGGTGCCTTCAGCATCCGGATTGAGTGTGTTGAGCAATTTGATCGGGACACCTGTTTCTCTAGCAGGACGCACACATAGAGGGTGGAGGATCTTAGCGCCGAAATAAGCAAGCTCTGCAGCTTCAGCATAGCTCAGCTCATCGATGCGGCTTGTCTTCTTCACGATGCGTGGATCATTATTATGGACACCATCGATATCGGTCCAAATCTGTATTTCATCCGCGAGCAATGCTGCTCCGATGATGGTGGCGGAATAATCACTGCCACCACGTCGGAGATTATCTATTTGTCCATGTTCATTCCGGCAGATATATCCCTGTGTGATGTAGATTTTTACATCTCCGGCAGCAGTCATGATTTCCGGTAATAATTTTTTGATAACATCCATATCTGGTTCACCTTCGCGGATGCGCATGAAGTCAAGCGCCGCGAGATAAGCGGAGCTGATGCCACGCTCTACAAGGAGCAGGCTGAACAGCGATGTGGACATGATTTCACCATAAGCCACAAACCATTTTTCATCGCGGGGCAATGATTTGCCAAGAGCTTCCCGCAGGGAAGAAAAAGTATATTCCAGAAATCGCTCCGCTGCTTGTTTGCAATCCGCATAGTCGAACAGTTCATTGACATACTGCTGATATTGCGCCTCCATAGCCTGGATGATGAGTTCGCCCTCTTCGGCACTTGCAGCAGAAAGCTTAATCAGTGTATCCGTTGTACCCGAAGCGGCAGAGAGGACCACGACTTTCTGTTCATCATCCTTAGTGACGAGGTCGGCTACGGATTTCATCCGGGTTGCATTAGCGAGGGAGGTGCCTCCGAATTTGTAAACGATCATCTGTGAGTTGTGAATTGTGAATTGTCAGTGGTGAGTGGTGAGTGGTGAGTTGTGAATTGTCAGTTGTGAGTGGTGAGTTTGTGAAGGGCGAATATATAACTTCTAATTACGTAGGTTCTCATTTTTCACTACGCTTGCACTACTCCGCTCAGCACATCGCTTTTTATTTCTAGAGCTTTCGCTCTTGATTAGTCCAGGGATATCTCCGCACGATGACAGATCGCAGTCGCTTTTGGTTTTTCCCAGGGCTATCGCCCCGGGTTGACAGATGGCGGCCTTTCAGGCCTAATTACGAATCGACACACTTTTCATTTTTCACTTTTCGTTCTTCACTCTTCGTTCTTCACTCTTTCCGGTTGCTGAGCGTAGCCGAAGCATCACTCTTCACTTTGATACTTCTCTCCCCACCAGTATTTCATCTTTGCTTCGATATCTGCCTCATGCTTATTGTTTCCTGGATGATAGAAGGCGGTACCTGCCACTTCATCGGGCATAAATTCCTGGCGGGCAAAATTTCCATCGTAGGCATGGCTGTACTGATAGCCAGCGCCATAGCCCAGGTTTTTCATGAATTGTGTCGGCGTATTGCGCAATGCAAGTGGTACGGGTAGAGGTCCTGATTCATTGACCTTTTGCAATGCGGCGCTGATTGCTTCATAGGCGGAGTTGGACTTAGCACTTGTCGCAAGGTAGATAACGGCCTCTGCCAAAATAATTCTTGCTTCGGGCATTCCGACAAACTGAATGGCATCAGCGCATGACTGAGCAAGTAATATGGCGTTTGGATTGGCCAGCCCGATATCTTCTGCAGCCAGGATGACCATGCGGCGGGCTATAAATTTTATATCCTCACCTCCATGGAGCATTCTCGCGAGCCAATAGATCGCAGCGTTTGGATCAGAACCTCTGATGGATTTGATGAAGGCTGAGATAATATCATAATGCTGGTCACCACCTTTATCATAGAATGCAATATTTTGCTGTATTGCGGCCATTACATTTTCATCATTGATGATGATAGGTCCCTCCTCATCCTGACTCGTCACCAGTTCGAGCGCGGATAGGAGTTTCCTGGCATCACCGCCGGTGATTTGGAGCAGGGCATTATCTTCTTCAATGATGATCTGTTTCTTCTTTAACTCCTCATCCTGGCTGATGGCTCGCGCGATGAGTTTTCGCATCGTTTCTTCATCCAAAGGTTTGAGTACATAGACCTGACTCCGGGATAGGAGAGCACTGATCACTTCAAAGGAGGGATTTTCGGTGGTAGCGCCGATCAGAGTGACGGTTCCGTCCTCCACAGCTCCCAGGAGACTGTCTTGCTGGGATTTACTGAACCGGTGGATCTCGTCGATAAACAAAATAGGGCCCGGACGGTCAAAATAACGTTGCTTTTTGGCCTGGTCAATGGCATCCCTGATATCCTTTACGCCGCTGTTGATGGCAGAGAGGGGGATAAAGGATCGGCCCATTTCCCCTGCAATGACCCTGGCGAGCGTGGTTTTGCCCACTCCGGGAGGGCCCCAAAGGATCATAGATGGCAGCCTGCCTGACTTGATAGCCTTCATTAATACAGCACCTTCACTTAACAGGTGCTCCTGGCCAAGGATTTCAGCAATGGATCGGGGCCTCATGCGCTCGGCCAGTGGAATTGTTGCCATTATTTACAAAATAACTAAAAAATATCCCTTCCAACCCCAACCTTTGACCTCAGAGGCTCGTATTAAGTATCGAAACAGGTTAATTAAAAACCCAATTTAATGTCTATCAGTATGTTCAAAAGAAAACTTTTACTACTTACCCTCCTTACCGCAATGTCATGGCTCGGTGTCATGGCACAGAATGTCAATGTGCACGGCACCGTAACCAACGAGACTGGTGACCCTCAAGATGAGGTGAATATTATTGTGTCCGTATTTTTTGCTGATTCGTCAGCAGCCTTATACAGCACGTATACCAATAGTTCCGGTACGTATTCGGTTGATGTTGCCACCCAGGATCCAAGTTTATTGGGTTTTCTGGAAGTCAGCATGGTCGATTGCTGGGGAACAACCGAAAGTCAGTATTTCACCATCCTGAATGGCAATGAGGTTTTTGAAGCTGATTTTACCTATTGTCAGGAAATCGTTCAAGATTCATGTGTCCTGTTTATTTTACAGGAGTGGAACCCGAATAATCAGATACAACTGACAGCCTGGGTTCCTCCCGGTCAAGAAGTTCAATATGCCTGGTCTACAGGAGATTCTTCCCAAACGATTTTTCCTCAGGTTTCAGGCCAGTATTGTGTGACGGCTACATTTTCATTCGGATGTATCGAGACAGACTGTATTGAAGTCAACCTTGATTCTACTGGTTTCTGTTTTGCCTACATCGTTTCCACGATGAATCCGGACAGCACCACGTATGATCTTCAGGCGATCGCGGAAGGCAGTGCGCCGTTCACCTACTTGTGGGATAACGGTAGCACCGCATCAACATTGCAGGATGTTGGTCCAGGTGCATATTGTGTAGAAGTGACAGATGCCACAGGATGTGGTTACTATACCTGTATCATTGTCAATGAATTCAACTTCTGTGAAGTTTACATTTATGAAAATCCAGGCGGAGGCTTGTATGCCGAGGGATATGGCCAGACTCCGATTTATTACTTGTGGAATACAGGCGACTCAACTCAAGTGATCTACCCAAATTCCCCTGGACACTATTGCGTAACCATGTATGACAATGGCGGATGCTCTACATCCTCCTGTTATGATTACGGATGGGGCCAGGATTCATGTTTCGTATATGTAAGTGCATTTTTAACTGATTCAAATACATTTACGTTGCAGGCATTTGGTTATACATCAGCACCTGAGTGGTCTTACCTCTGGAGCACCGGTGAAACAACCGAAATTATCTATCCACAGGATCCGTCACAAAGCTATTGTGTGACCATGACAGATTCCGAAGGTTGTGTTTCGTCAGGATGTTATGAGAGCAGCAACTACTGCTATGCATGGGTTGATCTTCAATATGTTGATACCACGACAGCAGTCCTCACCGTCTATACAGATCCTATTTTCAATATGCCGGGTGGCATTACGCCTACCTACTTATGGTCTAATGGAGATACAACGTCCGTGTTGACCGTAACAGAATCTGGTGAGTATTGCGTGACCGTTACGATCGACTCTATATGTGTCACTGAATCGTGTGCTTATGTTGATTTTGAAAACCTGGGTAACGATTGTTCAGCCTGGGTATTTACCTATCCTGACAGCTCTGGCCAATGGTATGCTGAAGCATATGCATGGGGCTGGGGAGCCTTTGAATATAATTGGTCAAACGGCGATACCACTTCAGTCACACAGATCGACGGTCCCACCGCATTTACCTGTGTCACTGTAACTTCCTCTTTCGGATGTGAAACAGTGGCTTGTGTAGATACATTCTTCCTGCCTTGCGAAGCAATCATTAGTGTCAATTATACGTCTAACAATACCGCAGAACTAACAGCATATGTCTGGAATGATCCGACCCAAAGTGCAACCTTCGTATGGAGCACCGGAGAGACTGGACCCACCATCACCGTTTCGGAAGAAGGTAATTACTGTGTTACAACCATGACTGGCGGATGTGTGAAAACAACCTGCATCGATGTGTACTTCTGGAACGTGGATTCCTGTGGTGTATGGATATCTGCTGATCCGTCTTCAGGATCAGGGGTGGAGTATACTGCCAATGCGTGGGGCGTACCTCCTTTCACCTACTTGTGGTCAAATGGAGCAACCGAACAATCTGTTTTTATAGATTTTGGAATTCATGAATTATGTGTGACGGTTACGGATTCGTTAGGTTGCGTCTCCACCGGTTGTAATTACTATGCAGATAGTTGTTATGTCAGCCTCAACTACAATAGTTTCCCGATACCTTCACTTGAGGTGCAATCATTTGATCCGATTGCCTTTGTAAACTGGTCTACCGGAGATTCATCAACCTGGATTGAAATCACAGAGCCTGGTGTTTACTGCGCTGATGTGACGACTATTTTTGGTTGTGTTAGCACACAATGCATTACGATTGATTCTATCCTGCCAGGCGAAGGTCAGAATGTCATCAGTGGATATGTATTCGGTGATACACTGAATTCTATTTCTGGTCAGGTCTTTGCTTATGCTTACGATTTCAATTCAGGCGGAGCATATGAGCTTGTGGATTCCGCGCTGATCCAGAATGCATTTTATTCCTTCAGCGGATTACCGGATGGTCTATACATGGTCAAGGCAATCATGACGCCGGGGACGCAGGATGCTGAAGATTACATTCCAACATATCACTTCAACAGTGCAACATGGGAAGATGCGGTCATCCTGCCTTTGCCAAACTGGTTACCTGTGACGAAGGATATTCATTTGATCCGTTCCACTGATTTCTCAGGTGGAGGCGTGATCGGAGGATTTGTAAGCGATCCTAATCATCTTGTAGCCGGAGGAAATGTTGAATCAAGAGGAGCAGGAATTGGCAACATTGATATCATCCTTAAAGATGCGCAGGGACAACCGTTAAATTATGAATGGTCGCACGAGGATGGAGGATTCCGTTTTACAGATCTTCCATGGGGTACTTACCGAATCAGCTATGATATTCCTGGCCTTACATCGCCGGATATTTGGGTAACCCTAACTCCTGAAAATCCGGAGAAATTACAAGTTACCCTGATCGTTAACCAAGGTACAACCGCGGTCAATGATCCGAAACTAGAGGAGATCAAATTGTATCCAAACCCTGCGAAAGAGGAAATCAATATGCCTTTACCGGGTGTGAATACAAATTATGATATCCACATGATCGATATGCAAGGAAAAGTTGTCTATTCAGGCAGCGTCAGGAATACAAATGGTGTCATTAGCGTAGGTGTTGGTTCACTCTCACCGGGGTTATATCATATCAACCTCAAGGGTGATCAGGGCCACTTCTACGGAAGGTTTATTAAACAAGATTAATGGGTAGGATCCTAAAGATCTCTTATTGAGAAAAGGGCTGCCGGCAAGTCATTTAGAGGGAATGATGCGTCGGCGGCCTTTTCTACGTCTCGTATGAATATCGAAAAGCAATTGATCGCACAGTGTATCCAGGGAGACCGAAAGGCTCAGCTACGTCTGTATGATCAATGCTACAGTTACATGATGTCCATTTGCATCCGCTATTGCAAGGATAGGCATGAAGCGGGATCAAGGCTCAATATGAGTTTTTTAAAGGTCCTTCAGCATCTGGGGCAGTTTGATCACAGTGGATCGTTCAAGGCATGGGTTTCCAAAATCACGCTTAGAAGCATCATCGACGAATTCAGGTCCCAACAGAAGCATTACCAGCAGCATGTTTATTATGGCCAGCTCTCACAAGAAATGGATTGGCCCAGTGAAGAAGTGAATCACCTGGCAGAAGAGACAGATCTCGATCATTTACTCGCCGTGATCAACAGATTGTCTCCTATGGACAAACAGGTATTCAATCTTTTTGCCATCGATGGATATGGACATAAAGAGATTGCCGCTATGCTGAATATTTCAGAAGGGACCTCTAAATGGCATGTGCACGAAGCCAGGAAAAAGATAAAGGAAACATTGATTAAAGAGTCAAAAACAACATCATTGAAATGAAAGACAACTTCGATGATATCCTGAAAAGGAAATTGGAAGAGCAGCATTTTCCGGTGGATGATACGCATCGCCTGGAAATGATTGAACTCCTCAATGGTAAAAAACGCAGAGGCGTTTTGCCGATATGGTGGTTAGGAAGCCTGGTTATTGTTGCTTCCCTTGCCGGCTATTTCCTACTCACAGAGCAGGATTCCCAACAGCCTGCACATCCTTTCCAGGACGGTGAAATACAGAAAAATTCTCCTCCAACCGAAAGTCAACCGACTCAGGCTATAGCACATCACCAATCATCCGATATCAACTCAAAAGCAATCAATAGCCAGACATCCACATCAACAGAATCCACAAATGCACTTACGACAGGAAACCAGGAGTTAAACAAACGCTCTGAAGCAATTCAGAATTCTAAAAATCAAACAACTCAACGAACTGTATCAAAGTCTCAACAAACCGCAAATCCAGCTGCACGAACTATCACCGAATCAGCAATTCAATTGAATCCTGGAGTTGAAGTAGAATCTGGTTCTCCAAAACCTAATTCGAATTATCTGGTGGAAGGAGATGCACTTACATCTTATGTCATTGTATCTGATGCAGTAGCTGTCACCATCGAAGATCCTGGTGTATATGCAGGGCCTGAACCAGAATTGAAAATCCAAGATGAAAGTGGTTGGAATCTATTTCCACAAGAGCGGATAGCACGTAATACTGAATTTGTAGAGACACTTGATATTTCAGGTATCGATTATGTTTCCAATTCCGGAATGGCTAAGATTATGCCACTGACTGTATTCAGGAATGAACTGTTTTTGTTTGGCGAAGCAGGTGTAGGCATGGTATTACCTTCGCTGCCTGTGTACTCATCAGGTTGGAAATTCAGAGGAGGAGCTGGTATTGGTTATAGCCTAAGTCCGAAAATTCAATTTTCCTTTTCGGCGGGGTATCTCTTACAGGTAGGAGGTTTTGATTTTGAACGCACATCTACATTGAGTCAACCATCCTTTGGAGCCAGGAGTAGTTTCAACAGCCTGACTCCGGATAAACTACATTTTGTTTACTCCAGGATCGGAATGCAATACCGTGTGCATCGACATCTTTTTGGCGTGCATGGTGGTATGCAATTACTTTATGGGGCTCAGGGAACGATTGTCACCCAGGTACAAGATCAATTAATTCCAGGTGAGTCAGTATTATCAAACTATGGATGGGTGAAGACTGATGGACTGCGCAAACTTCACTGGACGGCTGATTTGTCCTATGGATTCCAACTAACGCCAAGACTTGTCGCTACAGCCGGAACTGATTTTTACTTTTCCGCTTTTACAGAGTCTGATGCAGCACTTTTAGCTGATGGGTATACATGGGATGGCTCATTTGCCACCCTGAATCCATTTATTACTTTAAATTTTCTACTCTATGGACGCTAATAAAATGATCCGGATACTTTCGCTGCTCCTCATCGTGTTGATTATTTCCTGTGTTAAAGATCCACAGGACATACCCCCTGGATTTACAGGTGATCCCGTATTTGGCCTGACAGCTGATTTAGAGGGCACGCCTTTAAAGATAGAAGCAGGAAAAGAAAACTGGACTTCATTACCTCTTGCCGTTCTTAAGGATTCACTGCAGGTTTATACTGCTGTGTTCAGTTTGGATGGCTGTCTTGACCAGTGTACACCATCCTGGACATTCAGTTTTTACCAGGATGTTCCGATTGTGAACGACCCTGCAGTGGCCTTCTCTAACACCATCCAAACCGGCTCAAAGGAATTTGTTTTATCAGCCCTTGAGGTTGATAGTTTTGATATTTCATTAACAACCCATCCGGGATTATTCATGAGTGGATATAGTTATTGGGAAGATCTCAATGGACCTACCACTACCTTTCTTCATGAGTTTGGAAGTGTCATTGGATATCAGGAAAACATCGATGTATGTTTTCAGTCCTTGGCTTATACCGGATGTCAGTATACCCAATGCATTCATTTTGATCCAACCACATTGGTGCCTTGCCTCATCGCTATAGAACCAAGGTTGGAGACGCCAAATTATGTAAGTTTAAGTGTCAGACCGGAGGGCACTCCACCATTCCAGATTGAATGGTTCAATGAAGACACATCCTTCAGTATCGTTATACCTGTTCAGGACAGTGTCGTAGAAATCTATGCCGGAGTCACCGTGACAGATGCATTGGGAAACAGGTCTCAGTTGTCACAGACGATCAGAGTTCAGGACTCAGCTGTGGATGCATGTTATTTTCCAATTACGTTGCTGAGTAGCCCAATTGAAAATAACTCCTCCAGTATAGTTGCCAATAGGGCAGAGATTAGTTACAGAGATCAGGATGGTGTACTTTGGAGCAGTTCTTTGGGTGTTCAGCCAGGTAATTCGAAAATCTTTATTGATCAGGTCAGTACCTACGGATTATCACCAGATAATCAACAGACCTTTTTAGTGGACCTCAGCATTACGGCTCAGCTCTTCAATGAGATCACCGGGAAATCAAGACTTTTCCAGACCCAAAGACTTTCCATTCCGCTGAGTCATCCCTGAGATCTATTCCTGCGGGCTGGAGCAGCCGTTGGTAGCCTGTATCATTAATTATTATCTTCCCTGCCTGAAAGATTTCCTTCAGTTACACTAAATCCGCGTAATGTGAATATCAGGCATCGGCTTATTGTCATGAACTTCCTTGAGTTTTTTATCTGGGGTTCCTGG
>JANNSS010000037.1:0-2352 GCA_031402955.1 Saprospiraceae bacterium | reverse complement strand
GAATCAAGCAGTCTGGACGCCAGCTATCCGCAACATGCTGGTATATTTTTCCATACCCCTGCTGGCTGGAGCCATCATGGTCGGATGGATCTATGAAAAGCAACAATGGGGACTCCTGGCCCCTGTATTGCTCTCCTTTTATGGGCTTGCCTTGGTGCTGGTATCCCAGTTTACCCTCCGCAGTATCTTCTGGCTAGGCATTTTTGAAATCGCCTTGAGCATTCCTGCCGGAGTGTATGGCTGGGAGATTCCGGTCCTGGCGATAGGATTTGGTTTTGCACACATTGTATATGGCATGATGATGTTGCCCCTAAAACCTACTTCGACTCCGCTCAGCAAATCGCTTAAAGAGGACTAAAAAAGATTGAGCAAAGATCAATCATGTATAGTATGATTAGCTCTAAAATCAAATCCTAATGAAAGAATTGATCGAGGCACTGGACAAGACTTTTGACAGCCGCATCCGGCTGGGCATCATGTCAGCCCTGATGGTCAACGAAGCCGTTGATTTCAATGGCTTCAAGGAATTGCTCGATGTCACTGACGGCAACCTGGCCTCACATCTCAAGAGTCTGGAAGCCGCAACGTATATAATTGTTCAAAAATCCTTTATCGGCCGAAAACCACTGACACGCTACAAGGCCACAAAGCAAGGCCGCAAAGCCTTTGAATCACACATCACCGCGCTGGAAAAACTGATTCGATATAAATAATTAGCCCCTAAATCCACATTTGGCCCCTAAATCCCCTATAGGGGACTTTTTAAAACTTGCATAAATAATTAGCCCCTAAATCGCTTATGCTTCGACCTGCTCACACATATCCTGGTGCTCCACCTCAGCAACCAGGGGACTTGTTTAAAATTTGTCAATTTAATCATTAAAGAAATTATAGATATGGATACAGATAACTCAAATGAAAAAAAACACTGGACCGAAAATGTCCTGTTTAAAGTTGTCATCATCGGATTCCTAATCCTGGTCCTGATGATCCCCAGTATGATGATCAATGAACTGGTCCGCGAAAGGTCATCCAGGAAAATGGAAGTCACCAATGAAGTGAGCAGTAAATGGGGACAATTGCAGACGATCACCGGCCCGTATATCGTCATCCCTTACATGGAGGAATTGAAGTACACTAACCAGGCCAGTGATTGGCGCGAACAGAAACTATACTATTTCCCGCAGACTTTGGAGATGACGGGCAAAATCACACCGCTCGTTAAAAAGAGAAGCATATTTAAAGTCATGCTCTATGAAAGTGACATCAATATACAGGGCAGTTTCTCTTATCCGGATCTTAATACATTAAAAATAGATCCCGACAAAGTCATGTGGGACAAAGCAAGCCTCTATCTGTCCATCACAGATCTGTTGGGTATTGGAGCCCGGGTCAACCTCGAACTGGGCGATAAACTGATCCCAATGACAGCGGCTGTTCCTGCAGGACTGCAACTGCATAGTGGATAGATGTGTAACCTACCCGAATCAGTGGCAGGAAATGAAAAGACTGATTTCCGGATTCAGCTTTCGCTTAAAGGCAGCCAGGGTATTTATTTTTCTCCGGTAGGAGGAAGCAATAAAGTCAGGCTTACGTCTAGCTGGCCGTCCCCAAAGTTTGAAGGTCAGTTTTTACCTGATACGAGTACTACTTCCGCAAAAGGATTTGAAGCGGAGTGGAACATACTTGATATCAACAGACAAATATCCCAACAATGGACAGAAGGTAATCCGCAGGCTTTTCAAAATGTGAATACAAACCGTTATACAGATCCGTACGCATATGGAAATTCGCCCAACACGAAGCCAGTCTTTGGTGTAGAATTGTTGGATACAGTAGATCACTACACCAAAAATGAGCGTACGGTTAAATATGCATTTCTATTAATCACCCTCACTTTTGCTGTCTATTTCTTCTGTGAGGTGCTGAAGAAACAAAAGGTACATCCGCTCCAGTACGGACTCGTCGGTGCTGCGCTGGTGATCTTTTTTATTCTCCTGCTATCCTTGTCCGAACATATTGGTTTTGATCCTGCATATGGTGTTGCTTCCGTTTCGACCATCCTGTTGATCACCCTATACAGCAGGAGTATTTTTTCAGAAAAGAAATATGCCATGGTGGCGGGCAGTTTGTTGGTAACCTTGTTTGGCTTCATTTACATCATTCTCCAGCTTGAAGACTATGCATTGCTGGCCGGAAGTATCGCATTGTTTGTCATCATTGCCTTGATCATGTATCTGACGAGGAGGGTGAGGTGGTGAATAGTTAGCAGTTAGCAGTTAGCAGTTTGGATCGATAAAAAAAGGTAACCATGTAGGGGTTCAAAATTTTGAACCCCTACATGGTTACCTT
>JANNSS010000036.1:0-1830 GCA_031402955.1 Saprospiraceae bacterium | reverse complement strand
ATTGAAGGGTGAAAATTTGCTTCAGGATATGCTTGGTATCACGGTGCCGGAACAATGGACTGAATTTGGAACGGCTCCCTTTGAATACGCTCTGAAAAAAATCAAAGACACCCCAGCCGATTCCATTTGGTGGAGTTGGCTCCCCATCCTCGTTTCAGAAAACACGCTGATCGGCAATGGTGGCTACAAAGGACCTCCGGAAAACGGAATGGTTGAAATCGGGTATGAAGTTGCTGTCGATTATCGCAACCGTGGATTCGCAACTGAAATCGCAAAAGCACTTGTTGAAAATGCCTTCCGTCATCCTGATGTCGATACCGTTATAGCTCACACATTGCCCGAAGAAAATGAATCTGTAAGTGTGCTACAGAAATGCGGGTTTTGTTTTGTGTCACCGATTGAGGATCCTGAGGATGGATTGATCTGGAGTTGGCAACTGGATAAAGAATAATACCTGGATCTGAAATAATCCTAAAAAGCCCATATCTTAAGGGCGCTTCTAATAACGATGCAACATATAATTGCAACCCCTATAATGAGTTGACAATAAACATGAATATTTACTTATCAAGTGTTTATTAGAGGCGCCCTTAATATTATCAAACACATAAATTCTATCTTCGACCTAGCTAATCGGATTGTATTTTCACCTAGCCCACTATACATCATGTCCTACAAACCACTACTTCTATCCTTGTGCTGCACCTTGATCATTGGATTGATCAACGCCCAGGAAATGAAAATTCAACCTGCACATGGTATGCAGGTCGGGACTCAAAATGCAGCCGTCCGTTCTGCCATCCTTACCGCTCCTTTGACTGCTTCGATAGACCACAGCATCGCGGGAGACAAATGGGCTGTCTCGGTCAGGAATATCACGAGCCGGAAACATTACACCGACAAAGTAGAGCAGATCAAAGAAGCAAAAGCTGCACTTAAACGTAGTTCAATGTTGACTACTCCAGCTACTGAAAAAGGCGGTCGAGCTGTCAATCCCGTCATCGGCACTGACTTCGAAGCCAACTGGTCGACCGAGAGCACGCCTCCGGACAATTCAATGGCCATTTCCAATGGTGGATTTATCATCACCGCCAATAATGATGGCATCGAATATTATAATGGCTCCGGGACTTTCCTGTATTTTGATTTTTGGAGCGACTTTTTCAACGACAACTCCCTCACCGCTTCGATCTATGATCCAAAGGTGATCTATGACAGCGGCACAGATCGTTTTGTGCTGGTGCTCCTTCATGGATCGAATGCGAATACGTCATTAGTGTTGGTGTCCTTTTCAAAAACAAACAATCCCCAGGACGGATGGTGGACATACACACTGACCGGTAATCCACTCAATAACAATTGCTGGTTTGACTATCCTGCCCTCGGCGTTTCGAACAATGAAATCTATATCACCGGTAATCTCTTTGCCGGCAATTCATTCAATCAATCTGTTATCTACCAGATCCCGAAAGCTGCTGGTTTCGCTGGCCAGAGTCTGGACTGGCAGTATTGGTCCGGCCTTACCTCCACCGCATTTGACGCATTTTCATTAGTGCCAGCATCCTTTGGTCATCAGGGCAATTACGGTCCCGGCATGTACTTCGTCAGCAATGAATCCTCCGGTGATAATGAAATCATCCTCTGGGATCTAACGGATGACATGAGCGGCTCACCCGCACTCAATAGTTTTGCAATCACTACAACCGCCTATAGCCCTGCTGCCAATGCGTTTCAGGCAGGCACTTCTGATCAGCTGGACAATGGAGATTGCCGCATTCAAAGTGCTTTTTACCTCAATGGTATTCTTCATTTTGTTTTTCACTCAGACAT
>JANNSS010000035.1:0-3215 GCA_031402955.1 Saprospiraceae bacterium | reverse complement strand
ACCTTCTGTGGAGTGCGGTCGGCCTGGTAGGCGGGGAGGTCAAAGAGAAATGTGAACGAATTCATGTAAGAGGGTAAGAGAGTGAGAGAGTAAGAGGTTAAGGTAGTTCAGTAATCGGTAATCGGTTTAGGGTTGTGTTGGTGAAGATAAGGTGCCAAGTATTGCTTTAATAGACCTATGAAGTGTATTGAGAAATTTAATTGCCCCATAGGCGATGTGCTAAGCGTAGTCGAAGTAGGCAAAAGGTCGGTAGTAACGAAACAAGAAAAGCATTTCGTGTCCTGTAGGGGCACAACTTCTGTCGATGCTGGAAGGATTCCATTCAAAGGATTTAACACTCTCGTCAGGAGACGAGAATATATTGCATTTAAGTCAGAGACTTAAACGAGCGTTCAAAGTATTTGCAGCTGAAGGCTGCAAATAAAATAACGACGCGCCATAAACCTCTCATTGTCTTACACTTCTTACTCTCTCACTCTCTTACACCTCTCACACTCACCTCAACTCCTCTTCAATCAACAACACCTCCTTATCCTCAAGAATGTAGTCCATCAATTCATGCGTAGGTGTATTTTTAAACGCCGCAAAACGATGTCCGGCATTCTGCAATGAATCCAAAACACGTTCTTCGGGAAAGGATAGGAAAGCATTGCCACCGCGGAAGAACATAAGTTCGAGATTTTCGTGGGGAGGGCAATTGATGATCACATAATCGCTGATGATATCATCGCTCAGTTCTTTGTAGACTTTGGTATGCTGTAATTTGAGATTGCGGAATTCATGCGTCTTGTCACGATGCTTGATTATCTCGTTTGGTTGCAGGCAGATAAAAGCTGCTATGATAGCGACCACTGGCATCCATTTTGAAAGGCTGGAATTTTTTGTCACCATCGATTCACTTTTTGGCGTGAGGGTGGTGATGCCATAAGCTATCATGACGAATATAAAGCCAGAAACCGGAAAGACAAACGCAGGCATTTTGGTGGCAACATAGGAGAAAAACCCAAAGAGCACCGCGATCATGGCCAGGTATATGACGGTGTATTTTCTGTCAGCTTTTTTTGAAAGTGAAAAAGCAATCAATCCAATCACCAGCATGACCACCAGCGGCCAGGAATAGACATACGGTAGCATTTTGAAATGAAAATACCACGGACCTTCATGCCCAAGGTCTTTCAAGATGTGCATCTTATTGTAAGCATAGGCTGCTGCACTTTCCAAAGGGAACACTTTCATGATGTAAAACTGCCAGGGACCGAAAACCAAAAGCGAGACAAGGGAGGCAATGAGAATATGCAGGTAATATTTGAGCGACGTTCGGTATTCAGGTGAAATAAGCACAAACAAACCCCATCCACCAAAGACAAGAAAAGCTGTCAGCCATTTGACCAAAACTGCACATCCGATAAAAACGCCGGTGAAGATTCCCCATGGCCACAATTTCATGTTATGGAAATACTTCGTCAAAGCCCAGATAGCGGCGGTGATATAAAAATAAAAAGTGAAGTCATTATGATCCAGACTCATCCATCCGGAAGTCATTTCCAATCCATACCATGACGTAGTCACGAGCAGTGCGGCCAGAAAAGAGGTTTCTTCATCCTTTGTCCACCGTTGTGCTATCTCGCGGATCATCCAGACAGCGATGGTACCCATGATTACCGATGGAAGCCTGATCGCAAAGGTGCTCACACCAAATATTTTCATCGACAGCGCCATCTGCCATAAAAACAATGGTTGCTTATGCACCCAGATATGACAGTTCCACCAATCGCCATAGTGATAGGGGAAAAGCGGATTTTTGATCAGCATAGGCTTAAAGGGATCTTCCATCATGCTCTTGGCCACCAGGGCATGGAACCGCTCATCCCAGTTTTGGAGATAAGGGTCGATGACTGCCATCAGCAGGCGCAGCAGCAAAGCGCTAAGGAGCAGCAGGTAGAAGGCTTCCTTCCGATATGGGGTCTTGTAAAACAAGTAAACACTGGCTATCGCCGGCAGGGAGGCGAGTAATAAACCAAGCGTAGTCTCGTTTTGGAAAAAGATCATTTCGGTTGCAAAATAATCGTTTGCGTATAGATATCTATTTTCACACCCACAAATATGTCCCTTCTACGCAAACTCGCCGGCGAGACCGCCATCTACGGATTCAGCTATATCCTCAGCCGGGTGTTGTATTATTTCGTTTTTACTGCTTACCTCACCAGGGTAGTCAGTCCGGCTGAGTTTGGTATTTACAGAGATCTCTACTTCTATGTAGCCGTGATTCTGGTGTTACTTACCTTTCGGATGGAGACTACCTATTTCAGGTATGCTAAAGAAGACAGGCCTGCGGTCACGGCTATGTCGATGTCCTTCCTGACTTCTTTTGCGGGGCTTTTTTTCCTGCTGCTCCTGTTATTCAGAAATGATGTTGCCGGGTGGATGGAATATCCCGATATGACCACCCACCTCCTGATGCTCGGAGGGGTATTGTTTTTTGATACGATGATTGCTGTTCCTTTTGCTAATCTCAGGCAACAAAACAGACCCATGCGTTTTCTGGCACTGAAGCTCGGATCTATTTTCCTCAATATCGCCCTGGTGTTATTTTTTGTTGAACTGCTACCCTGGTTGTCCACAATAAATAACTGGGTAGCTCAATGGTACAATAAAGAGGACATCATATTTTATGTCATCCTGAGCAACCTGTTGGCCAGTGCCATCACGTTTGGATTATTGCTTCCATTGATGCGCCATCAGCCATTACGCTGGGATTGGAGTTTTCTAAAAAAAATGATCAGCTATTCGTGGCCGCTTGTGATCGTGGGCTTCGCAGGGGTGATCAATCAGTATTCTTCGATAGCTTTTCAGAAATATTTACTGCCAGGAGACACAGCCAGTAACCTGTCCGATGGAGGTATCTACTCTGCTGCCGCATCAATCGCCTTTCTGTTGGGTCTATTCACCACCGCTTTCAACTATGCTGCAGAACCATTCTTCTTTGCGCATAAAGACAACGAGGATGCACGTTCAGTCTATAGCGATGTTGCACTTGCCTTCACCATCATCGGATCACTGATGATGCTGATGATCCTGGCATATATAGATCTGTTCCAGTACATACTGGGCAAGGATTTCAGAAAGGGCCTGGAGGTTGTTCCGATACTTTTGGTTTCCTATTTACTACTCGGTATTTATTACAATGTCTCAGTTTGGTACAAGCTCGCAGACAA
>JANNSS010000034.1:0-8322 GCA_031402955.1 Saprospiraceae bacterium | reverse complement strand
ATATAGTCAGAGCCTCTACTGCAGAGGAAGCCCATAAAGCCTTCTCAAATTCGCGTATCGTGTATATGGATCATTGTATCCACTATGGCTGGCTGGATAATCCGGAGGTGTATTTTCAGGAGGTGATAAGGTTTTTACTGTAGGGCTTTGTTGCAACGCGACCGATACGTGGGGTCGGGTGCAACACGACCCCGACGAAGAATTGATTTTTCCCTGACGTTGAAAACGTCTGACGTGGTTTTAGCCTTGACGATGTACCCCTTGCCCCTAAATCCCCTGAAAGGGGACCTTTTAACTCTAATTGAATATTAGATCATCTCGAATCGTCACCAGACTGTCGCGCTAAACTGTCCAAGCTGATCGAATAAAATCACCTCGAATAGGCAGAAGACTGTCACGCTATATTGTCCGAGCTGCGAGAATGATCTGTTGCCCCCCTTGCCCCCTAAATGGGGGTAAAAATCTGTCCCTTGTATCACGAGTTTGTTGAGCAATAAAATATCATCTCAAATCGGCACAAACCTGTTGGGCTAAACTGCCCAAGCCGATCGAATAAAATCACCTCGAATAGGTAACCAAACCGTCGCTCAAAACTGTCTGAGCTGCGCGAAAGAATTGTTTCATGTAATCACAAGTCACATTTTTTGAAGTCATCATCAAGAAACAATACTTGAAATACGGATAAGCGAGCCAGCAAATAGGGTCGCTATGCTATGGAATCAATACCAAAGCGAGTTTTTTGAGCGACTAGACTTTTTGTTACTTTTTGGGCAATGCAAAAAGTAAACGAAATTCCCACGCCTCGTGCGCAACGAAATCCCAATTTATTTTTCACATATTTACACTTAAATATACCCTATGTCCAATAGCCCTGAAAGGGAACCGTATTACGGTGACCTTCAAAAAACACAAATCCTAACAGATCTCTTTACGGTAGCACAAGAAAGCCGTGACGATGTATGGAAGCAAAATGTCATCCAGCAACTCGCAGAGGCAAGCTTCCGCAGTGGTGATCCACAACTGCTCACCGGACCAGGTGGCTTTCCGTACTTTCAATTATTGCTTCCGGAATCGGGGCAGGCGTTTGAATGCTATGTGCTCAGTCACATGGTCGATGATTTTTTATTTGAGCGCGGATGGGGTGTGGTCATTAATCTCAAGGACAATCAACCGGATTGGTTGTTGACATACGGAGAGGTGGTCAACTATAAACTCCGAAAGGAATTTTATTCTACGCCTGAAGTGTCAGGGTTGCCACCCACAGGAGTGATTGAGCATGATGAACAAGTATTAGTAGGGCAGCCATCGGATACATTACTGCCGCAGCAAGTCAGGAATGCTATGCGGCAATACCTCGAGTTTCATGGACATCATGATGTCAGGATCGCATTGCTGACACGGATGACATCGCAGGGGCCTGTGCAACAACTGATCTTTAATCTCGCGCCAGAGCAGTTTGCTGATGAACCCACTTATCAGGCCTTTTTACAGAGCCTGGGTTGGTTTATGCCCCAGCATTATATTTTTGGATCCATGGATGCAGATGTTATGAAAGGACATCTGGAACCCTTATAGGGATTGTATTAAAGCTCAGGTAAAAAATGCTTACTTCGCAATTAATACCCTATAAGTTTCAGTTCCACTTCGATTTTCAATGCTGAGGAAATACATTCCACTGGATAGCTGATCTACGCTGAGCGATCCATCAAATGACCCTGTGCGTATCGTTTGACCATCGAGTCCTGTCAGGCGATAGGTTTCATTGCCTTTCAGTTCTCTTCTCACGTAGATGATATCCGTTGCAGGATTTGGAAACAAATAACCTTTCGAAGCAGAAACATCATGTGTGGCAGTATTCGTGATGCTCTGCAATGCATTGAGTGCATCCAATTTACCATGTCCCCACCTGACATGTCCTTCAGGTCCTATCTCACCTGTGAGCGCATCATTACGCGCGGAGGTCGTGATGATCTCTTTGACTTCGCGTGAGGATAGCGCAGGATCTGCTTCCAGCAAGAGAGATACGACACCTGTTACCATAGGCGCACTCATGCTGGTGCCACTGATACGCATCCACTCATATTCCTTGCCCATGAAAGTCGTTTTTGCAGCGATTGTAAAATTGGCTGTAGAAAATGAATTGAAGGATGAACAGATATCCAGGCCTGGTGCGGAGATATCAGGTTTCATCACCTCATCCATCCTGGGACCATAACTCGAAAAATTAGTGAGATGAAAATTAGTCTGATGCGCCGCCGTCGTGATGACACTGTTTGTCACTGCAGGATGACCGATGCCATAATTTTTATCGCCTGATACGTATCCGGCTCGCGGCGCTGTAAAACCATAGCCCCAGTTGCCAATACCGTATACTGTAAATCGTGTATTCCAGAAATGAACCGTTCCGGTCGAAGCTTCTGCATATAGAATTTTTTTCAACAAGCCATTTTTATTGTGAATGTCCATCGTCATTTGCGGCCGGCCATTGAGTGGATGTGCGGCATCAGTGGTGATATGATAAAAAATCGTATCTGCACCTGTGACTATAAATGTATCAATGTAAGGCGCGGCGGTAGCGGTATTGAACAATTCACTTTGGGCTACCAATTCATTTTGTTCGTTAAGGATCCGGAGCTGGACTTTGAATGCATTGCCCGCCTCGCCCCACATACCGACTGATTGTCCCCAGAGGTCGTGATCATTTGTATAGTCGAAGCCCATGATGCGCGTGCGCACAGAATCATTGGCGAACGATTTCTTTAGATGAAAATTAATATCACCGTTATTGCCGGCGCTGAAGACAAACACCACACCCAGATCACTGAGGGCATCAATAGCCTGTGACATTAGCGAAGTGCCATCGAGTGGAAACAATCGATAGTTACCCCAACTGTTGTTGATGACCAGTCGTTTGCCACTGGCCTGCGCGACATTGTACATCCATTGAAATGCATCGATAGCACTACTGACATCATTGCGCATCTGACTGAAAAGCAGGTCGCTTTCAAATCCGATGCCACGATATATGGTACCTCCTCCGCTTCCGCCTGCGATGCCTGCTACGTGTGTGCCGTGATAGTCGGTCAGTGGTGATAAGGTATCATGTTGTGCGATGGCAAGTTCATCAGCTCCTGAATACAGTGCGCCATGATCGAATCCATCAGGTGGTGTTCCGGTTTTCTTTACCTGATCCCAGGAAGCCAGGATGCGTGAATAGTTGAGCGACGTGTCATAAAACATCGGATGGGTGTAATCAAATCCCCAGTCTACCACACCAATGAGTACGTTTTTTCCTGTGAAAGGTTGTGGCAAATCAACGCCCTGATGTACGAGGTTGGCGCGTGTATCAACGATGGCACCATCGAGCTCAGGCGCTATCTTTTCGGCCACTTCGAGATATTCGATACCTGGATAGGCGAAGCTTTCGTTCAATCTGGAGATTGGCATGCGCATGCTGACGATCGGGCCTATCATTGCGCCTACATCAAAACCATCGCGGATTGCGTCGGCTTTACGAAAGGAAGCATTTACCTTGCAGAGCACTGCAATCATATTCTGACCTTTGTTGGTGTAGACTGGGTACAGGTCGATGACTTCTCGTGAAACAAGATTGCGATTGGCACTCAGATCGCGCTGGATCACACGGATAGCAGCTTTTGTCTGTGCCGGCATCAGAGTAGATTGGGCGGATGCCAGAGGGGCAAAAGCCATCAGGAAGTAAAGGCAGATTGATTTTTTCATACGATGGCTATATATTTATCAAGCAAGATAAGCAGAATAGCGAATTTTGGAATCTGGCGGAAAGGGGCTAATTTAGAAGTTAGCAGTTAGAAGTTAGCAACTAGAAGTTAGGAGTGAGCTACTAATGAGGATTCTTTTGATATGCCGTTGGATGGCGTTCTCGCCGCCAACTGCCGAATTTTACTAATTAAATCACACATGATGAGCTACACAAGATTCTATACCATGCTGATGTTGATGACATGCATCAGCGCATCAGTGGCAGGCCAGTCGTCAGCGGGTTTTCGAATCGTGGGGTATTACAGTGGCCCGACAGCGTCAGTGGATAGTTTTGAGACGTATAAGCTGACCCATCTTATTTTTTGCTTCGGGCACCTGAAAGGTAACCGGTTATCGATCGGATCTGCTGAGGACAGTGCTACCATCCGGAGCATGGTGTTGAAGAAACACCTGAATCCTGATTTGAAAGTGATGTTGTCGCTGGGTGGATGGGGAGGTTGTGAGACCTGTTCGGATGTCTTCAGTACTTCGGTAGGTCGTCAGGAATTTGCGCAATCGGTCAAAGAGCTATCATCGTATTTCAATACCGATGGAATAGACCTTGATTGGGAGTACCCATCCATTGCTGGTTTTCCAGGACATACCTTCCGTCCTGAAGACAAAGAAAATTTCACAGCACTGTTGAAAGAACTCCGGATGGTTAATGGGGATGACTTTGAAATCAGTTTTGCTGCAGGTGGATTTACAGAATATATCCAGGCTGCGGTGGATTGGAAGGAAGTGGCGAAGTACACTGATTTTATCAATATCATGACGTATGACCTGGTGCATGGATTTAGCACGGTGAGCGGGCATCATACGCCATTGTATTCAACGCCGCAGCAGGTGGAGTCTACAGATCATGCAGTGCAGCTCTTATTGGCTGCAGGCGTGCCAGCGGATCAATTGGTGATCGGTGCTGCATTCTATGGCCGGTTTTTCAAGATCAACGAAGGCAGTCCGGTTGATCTCTACATGCCAGGTACGTTTTCACATGGCTTCTCCTTCCGCAACAATAGTGATTCACTTTCCGTGAGCAATGGCTTTCAGCGGCAGTGGGATAGTGTGGCATTGGCTCCC
Organism: Saprospiraceae bacterium; assembly: GCA_031402955.1. Lineage (GTDB taxonomy): Bacteria > Bacteroidota > Bacteroidia > Chitinophagales > Saprospiraceae > Opimibacter. Next base: position 3,462 of record JANNSS010000034.1, on the reverse strand, counting down.
TATGCGATCAATGAGCAGCGCCGCTTAGTGGCGACCTATGATGACCGGCTATCCATTGCACTGAAGATGGAATATGCCAAACAACATCAACTGGGTGGCATTATGTTCTGGCAGCTCATGGATGACAAACTCAGTGGGGGATTGTTGGAGACGATGTGGAGGAATAGGTAGGGCGGTTACATGCTACCTCATATTAAATTGACTTTTTAATCCCCCTCATCATGGCATCTTTGCATCCGATTAAAGCATCTGTTTTGTATAGTATGATGCTATGCGTGCTGATAGGTTGTCAATCTCAAGATGCAAAGGTCAGCCAGGTGCAAAAGGCTGTCCATGCTATCCCCGCGAAGGAAGAAGAGCAATATGTTAATCCAACCCTCGTATTCTATCCTTTGATGAAAGATGTGCCCTGTTCATTTACACTGAACAAAAGCCAACTGCATGATTTTACCAGGCATTTTTATAGTGGGAGTTTAACGAAGTGGTTCACTTTTGATGCTACCACCACCGATACACTGGTTAATATTGATATCAAGCTCAGGGCAGCATATAGTTTTATTGACGGATTCAATAACAGTGCCTATTACAGGAACGGATTCAACTATAATAATCCAATATTCAGTCTGAAGGCTATAACCAATCCGGATTCACTGGCAGAGATCAGTGCTCCAATGCTGACCAATGAAGCCTGCAAAAGGCTATTCAATATTCCGGATTCCGTGTATTTGTTCTACACTTTCGACCACTATTCACCAGAACCACTTGCGAGAAAGCGTTTATTCATCAATCACCTTTTCTATAATCACCATCGATCTAACTATACCCTGATGTCTTTGGATACCATGGGGCAGTTCATGGATTCGATCACGGTGTGCACTTTTAAAGACACCGCATCCACCTATGATTTTACCTTTGCCATCCCATCTGCACTGCAGGTGATCCGGCATACTATAGTACGCAAGCCTGACTATTGTTTCAAAGAGGAGTATAACGAGATCAAGCGGATTTATTCAGCTCCTGATGGCCGGTTTTATGATTGGACAGATACGATCATTTCTCCGGAAAAACATTGTCAGCCTATACCCCATGATTCGGTTTTTACGATGCATGGGTACCAGGAGATGAGGCAAAATGCCATACCTCTGCCACTGAGCATGGAAACCAGTCTGAAGCGATCCCTGATCGATGCATATAATGCTACCACGAGAGATTTATTTACCATCGCAGAGCCTGCATTGAACCTTTTCTTCCTGGTCAGTGCCATTCAATATAAAGAATCGGCACCTGTCATCGTCCTTGGATCAGGCGAGGATACTTTTCTGGCCACTTTTGACAAAAATGGAAGGGTGAGTGATGCAAGAGAAATGTCAAAGGTGGAGATAACCAATTCCGAGTCATCTTTTGAGAATTGCTTTGGAAAGTTGGGACCGCAACTGACTATGTACCTACTTATTGAATATGGGAGCATGGATACACTTGATGAATGGAAAGTTGAACGATCTAAAATTATTACTTCAAGCCGAAATCAGCCTTTGTTGACGGTGCCCTATGGAAATTTGGACCCATATTTCCCTTTTAAGGATGAGAAACAATTTGATGATGATAAAATTGGTCAGCGATTTAGTGAAAGAGGGAGTTTTCCTGATACAATTTTCAAGTGCATTGACGAGGTCGTAAAGTTAAATGGCGGTTATCTTCCAATAGGAAATTATTCCATTACCCATGCCTCCAATGGACTTACGTATTGGACATTCCTCCAGGAAGGGGGGATATCATGGAGTCTGAATATGATGATTCTGGATCAACATAATATCTTACGTAGGGGTACATTTGAACTAGCAAGTGGTGGAGGTGATGAAGGGGACTATTGGTCTTCACAAGGGTATTTTATAAATGATTCCACCTATTATCAAACGGGTAAAAGCTGCAGCTATGAATTTAGTTGTGATTCGTCTGTCCAGGTCTTCCGGATATCTTCGGATGGCAAAATCGCTGTTATTCCTGGCGAATCAGAATATTTTAGGGTTCCTTATCGATGAGTAACTAGTCAACAGAATAAGATTAACCAGCATTTTTTATCTTCGTGTATGTTGTAATTCTTTTGGGCTGGCGCATGCCTGTAGAAAGTTACACTCTTTATGTAAGACACACTGTTCCTGGAAACTAAAACAAGACTCAAGCTGATTTTCCTGGCCAATCAACTATTCCTGGTGGCCGGTATCCTGATCTCTTTTAAACTGTGGCTCAGTGACAGAGCGTTTCCGTTAATTCCGGTTTTTGAAGGTATGCCTATGCCGGGGAGCCCGATCGATCTGATCATTGTCCTGATGGGCATCTCCCTTATGGTGGGCTCAGTTATCTTTTCCAGCAGGCTGTTAAATGCTCTTGCCCTATTTATTCTATTGGTTTTAGTAATTCAGGATCAAATGAGATGGCAGCCGTGGGTCTATCATTATTTTCTTTTTCTTGTTCCACTCTGCCTCTTTGATTTGAAGAAGCATCCCAGTGCACTTTCCTACTTCCAGTTTGTGATGATCGGCATCTACCTCTGGAGCGGGCTGCACAAGTTGAATGCAGATTTTATTCATAATGTATTTCCGGTGTTTGCCGAGGGAGTATTTGGAACTGTTTCAGTCGAATATTTGAAGCTGGGTTACCTGATACCCGTGATAGAAGTGCTGATTGCAGTTAGTCTTTACTTCAGGAGCACAAGGAAACCTGCGGTTGTTGTCGCTGTCCTGACGCATTTGTCTGTTTTATTATGGCTTACTCCAGCCGGTGGCAATGACAATATCATTGTATTGCCGTGGAATCTCGCCATGATCACCTTTTTGTGCCTATGCTTCTGGAATATCAAGGAGGAGAAGTTGACGATTCATTTGCGCCTGGGTAGTTTCGAATACCTCAAAGCAATGATGATGGTGCTGGTTTTCGTATTTCCAGCATTCAATTTGTGGGGCTACTGGGATTATTATCTCTCCTTTAATCTTTACTCCGGAAAGAATAAGTTTCTCTATGTTGCTGTAGAAGAGACGGAACTACACAAGTTGCAATACGACTTCAGCGATGTCTTTATGAAAATCCCAGGACTGGAGGGTGGGAGTATCATCGACATCAATAAATGGTCCTTACAGGAATTGAATGTGCCGGCACCTCCAGAGGAGCGGATATTTAAAGCTTTGGCAAGGAAGTTTTGCGAAATGGATATTGCTGAAGACAAGATTATGGTTCTCGAATTTGAGCAACCGATATCGGATAGTAAATACCAGATCTATCCATGTAATCGTTCAGATTAATTATGCAACAATGGTACCTGAGCCTGCCGAAGCGAAGAAAAAAGAGGCTTCTCAGCCGCTATCTCCCCGCCGCCCTCTTCGCTTCGCGAAGTGGCGGCAAAGGATTTTCAAGTGAAAAAGGTACGGAAAAAGGTACGGACAGGACGCGTCCTGTCCGTACCTTTTT